>JANNHX010000543.1:0-4436 GCA_031404615.1 Chloroflexota bacterium | reverse complement strand
CGCCATCGACCTGGCCGGCGGGCCGTGGGGGATCGTCGGTGTCGCGCACACCAGCCCACGGTTCGTGAGGACGCTCCAGCGCCAGGGAGGCCGATACTCCGTGCTGGAGCTTGGCCCGGCGGGCCCGCGCGCATCGGTGATCGGTGTCCACCGCGGGTTGCTGGTCGGCGCGGACTCGCCCGACGAGGTTGCGAGGGTAGTGGCGGACCCGCGGACCCGGATCGTCACCGTCACCGTCACCGAACAGGGCTACACCTTCACTCCAGGGACGCGACGGCTGGACACGTCCAGCGCCGCCGTCGCCTCGGACCTCGCCGGCGAGAAACCTCGAACTGCGCTCGGGCTGCTGGTGGCCGGCCTGCGCCTGCGCTTCGAGCACGGGGCCGGCCCGATCGCGATCGCGAGCTGCGACAACATCACCGGCAATGGCCCGCTCTTGCGCGGCCTGGTCATGGAATTCCTGGATCTGCAGGCGGCCCGGTCGTCGGCCGGGATGGCGGATTGGGTGGAGGGTACGATGGCGTTTCCCTCCACGATGGTCGACCGGATCGTGCCCCGCACGACGGACGAGCACCGCGACCTTGCCGCGAGGCTGCTGGGCACCGTGGACGCGGCGGTCGTCCCGGCCGAGCCCTACTCGATGTGGGTCGTGGAGGACACCTTCCCCGGTGGCCGGCCAGCCTGGGATCTGGCGGGCGTCACGATGAGCGGCGAGGTGGAGCGCTACGAGCTGCTCAAGCTGGGACTCCTCAATGCCACGCACTCGTTGGTCGCATACCTGGGCCTCCTCGCCGGGGTCGAGACCATCGCCCGGGCCGTGGCCGTGCCGGCGATCCGGGCAGCCGCACGGCACCTCATGGGGGCCGACATCGAGCCGACCCTGAACCTGCCGGAGGGCGTGGACGCCGCGGCGTATGGGCGCGATGTATTGGAGCGCTTCGACAACCCCCACACGGGCCACCTGGTCCGGCAGGTCGCGAGCGACGGCGCCACCAAGCTGCCGCAGCGGGTGGGTGGGCCGTGTCGCCTGGCGCTGGCGCGGGGGGCACAGCCAGCCGGGATTGCGCTGCTCATCGCCGCCTACCTCCGGGCCATGGCGCACGATGCCGAGACCTCGAGCGGGGCGGCCGACCTGGACCCGGAGCAGCCGGTCGTCCTGGCGGCTCTCACCGCCCATAGGCCCATCGGGTGGATCGCGGACTCGACCCTCGCCCGAACCGGCATCCTGCCAGCCGATGTCGAGGGCCGTCGGGCATTCCTCAACCTTGTCGTCCACCTGTACGGCGCGCTCGCCCGTGGAGGTGTGGCGCCGGCAGTCCGCGAGGCGCTGGCAGTTGCGACGGCCCCAGGCGCTGGTGTCACACCGACGCCGCCGGAGCCGAAGGGGTGACGATGGATACGCAGCCGGCATTCGTGTGGCAGGGCGGCGAGCGCTGTGGCGTCGTGAACGTCCCCGTCCCGGCAGCCCGGGACGGCTGGGCCGCCATCGACGTGGCGTACGCGGGCATCTGTGGCAGCGACCTCCACATCTGCGCCGGCCACCATCCGCGGGCACGGGCCGGCGCGGTGCTCGGTCACGAGTTCGTGGGCGTCCTTGCGGAGCCGGTGGGTGGCCTCCGTCGAGGTGCTCCGGTGTTCGCCAACCCCATGGTCCCCTGTCGCACCTGCGACGCGTGCTTGCGCGGGCTCGAGAACGTCTGCGACCGCCTGACCGCGATCGGCGTGGACTACCCGGGAGCGCTCGCGCCTCGCGTGGTCGTGCCGGCAGCGAACATCGTTCCGCTGCCCGTGGACGCCGACCTGCGGGTGCTGGCCCTCACGGAGCCTGTTGCCGTCTGTATCCGCGCGATCCGCCGGGGCGGGGTCGGCCTCGGCGATCGGGTGCATGTCCTTGGAGCGGGGCCGATCGGCGCAACCATCGCCCTGCTTGCCCGCCGTGCCGGGGCGGCATCGGTCACGATCAGTGAGCCTGCTGAAGGGCGGCGCAGGGCGGCGCGGGATCTCGGCCTGACCGTCATTCCGGACACCGCGGGGGGACGCGAGGCAGACGTGGTGTTCGATGCGACCGGTCATCCCTCGGCATCGGCCGGCCTCACCACCTGGGTACGAGCACACGGCCGGGTCGTGATCGTCGGGGCGTTCCCGCCCGGCAGCCAGGGACTCGACCTGCTGCGGGTCAACTTCGCGGAGCTCACGGTGATCGGCAGCCGGATCTACACGCGCCGGGACATCCAGGCGGCAATCGATCTGCTGCCGGGCGACCCGGAGCTGCCGGCCTTGATCACGGCGGTGAGACCGCTCGAGGAGACACCCGACGCGCTCGACGCGCTCCGACGTGGCGAGGCGATGAAGATCCTGATCAGCCCCACCGGAGCCGCGCCGACAATCGGCAAGAGCTAGCCTGGGCGGGGGCTCTCGGACCCCGCGGGTCAGGCGTCGAGGCCGTAGTAGCGGGCACAGGTACCCGCCAGCACGGCGTCTGCCTCGGCCGCGCCGAGCTGCCGGGCCCACTCGAGCGCAACGGCCAGGGTCCGCTGGTAGCTGGCCGCGCACGTGCAGACGGGCCAGTCCGAGCCAACCATCAGCCTCTCGGGTCCAAAGGCCTCCAGGAGCACGTCGAGATAGGGGGCGAACTGGAAGGAGGACCACGTGGCCCAGTCCGCCGTGGTGACGAGTGCCGAGACCTTGCAGAACACGTTTGGCCGGCGAGCGATCTCCCGGATGTCCTCCCGCCATGGTGAGAGGACACCGCCCGCGATGTCCGGCTTCGCGAGGTGGTCGATCACGAACGGCTGGTCCGGGAGCCGGTCCACGAGCCGGGTCGCCGGGCCGAGGTGTTCCGGCCTCAACAGCAGGTCGTAGCTGAGCCCGTGCCGCGCAAGCCACCCGAGGCCGCGGACGTGGGCCGGCGAGACGGCGAACTCGACGTCCGGCCGGTCGTGGATCAGCATGCGCAGGCCCTTGAGCTTCGGGTGCGCGGCGTAGCGCGCGATGACCGGTTCGGCGTCCGGTGCGCAGATGTCCACCCAGCCCACCACTCCGAGGATCCAGGGCGTGGCATCGGCGAGCTCGAGAAGCCAGTCGGTCTCCCCCACCAGCTCGCGCGCCTGGACGGCGACGGTGCCGTCGACCCCGGTCGCGCGCAGCAGCGGGGCAAGGTCCGCGGGCAGGAAACCACGCCGGAGTGCGCCGTACTCGCCACGCATCCACACGTAGTCGGCAGGATGCGCCTCATAGTCCCAGAAGTGCTGGTGGGCGTCGATGCGCATCAGAACCAGTCCACGTTGCGCACCGGCTCCAGGATCGCCTGGACCGCTGCCACGAGCGCCGGATCGAACGGCTCGGCCGCCCACGCGACCGTGCGGCCCACGGAGTCCGGGTTCCCGCTGCTGAACAGCGTCGTGGGGATGTCCGGGTGCTGGCTCGCGAACTGGATGGCGAGCTTGCCGATGCTCGTGCCCTGGGCGGCACAGAACGTGGCGGCCGATCTGAAGACGTCTCGCTGCGCCGCCGACGCCGGGTGCCATGCCGCAGGGCCGCGGTCGGTCAGCAGACCGCTTCCGTACGGTGATGCGTTGATGATGCCCACCCCCGTGTCGCACGCCGTGGGGAGCAGGTCGAGCAGCCGGGTGTCGTGGAGGCCGTAGTGGTTGTGGACGAGAGCAGCGTCGACGCGCTTCGTGGCCAGGATCCGCTGCCAGAGGTCCATCGGATAGGTGCCGAAGCTGACGGCGCCGACGCGGCCCTCGTGCTTGAGCTCCTCCACCGCATCGAGCCCTTCACCCAGCGCCCACTCGGTGTGGCGGCGGCCGAGGTACTCGATGTCGTGGATGTGGACGATGTCGAAGTAGTCTGTTCCGAGCCGTGCAGCGCTCGCCTTGAGGGACCGGCGAATCCCCGCGCGCGAGTAGTCCAACGTGTCGTCGCCGTACGCGCCGGGCGCCGTGTGCTTCCCGACCTTCGTCGAGAGCAGGTAGCGGTCGCGCGGGATGCCCTGCAGGGCGGCGCCCAGGACGGTCTCGGCGCGGGTGCCCCCATAGGCCGGCGCGACGTCGAGGTAGGTGATGCCGAGATCGAGCGCGGCATGGACGGCACGGACCGCATCCTTCTCGTCAACGGGATGGAAGACCGCGCCGAGGGAAGAGGCCCCGAAACTCAAGGCCGAGACCATGAGACCCGTGCGGCCGAGCGGACGTTGATCCATCTCGCAGGCTGCCTGTCAGCGCCGGACCCGTGCGTCGTCCGTGACCACGAGCCGCTCAACCTCCTCGAGCGTGGCCATGGACGTATCGCCTGGCGTGGTCATGGCGAGCGCGCCATGGGCGGCACCCAGCTCCACCGCGCGCTGGGGGCCGGTGTCGGTCAGAAAGCCATAGATCAGGCCCGAGGCGAACGAATCGCCACCGCCGACCCTGTCGAGGATCTCGAGGTCGTGT
>JANNHX010000542.1:0-7003 GCA_031404615.1 Chloroflexota bacterium | reverse complement strand
CGGGGTCGGAGTTGTAGGCGTTCTTGCATTTCTTGTTGCCGGAGCCTTCAAGAAGTGACCGTAATGATTCCGATGCGTCATGGATTCCTTGGATCCGTTCCCATCAGGGGTCTTGGGGCGATCACGGATCCGAAGATTCTGGCCAGGGTGGATCTCGCGGAAGCCTTTGGAAATGCTTTGAAGTCGGCTGCGGACCCGACGATCATGAAGGTCTCGGCGCCGTCCTCTCCGGTGACCTTCACGTTCGAACCGATCTGGACGAGGTCCGTGGATGTGTGCGCTTCGATGAGCGTCGCGTTCTTGATCATGCCCTCGAGCGTCTGGATGCGCCCTTCGACGAAGGCCTGCTCGTTCTTGGCGTCCTCGTACTCGGCGTTCTCAGACAGATCCCCATGCTCCTTGGCATCGTGGATTCGCTGCGCGATCTCGGGCCGCTTGACAGTCAGGATCTCCTCGAGCTCCGCGCGGAGCTTGTCGAGGCCGTCCTTGCTGATGTAGGTGGTCTTGCTGTTCACGCGGGTTGGACCCCCGAGGTGTGGGACCGACGCCCGTGAGGTGCGGCCGCTCTGTCGGATTGAACAAAAGGACCCCGGGGCGCAATTTCGCGCCGCCGAGGTTCACGGATCGGGCCGAATGGTATCGGCGCGACCCCGAATCGTCAAAGCCGGGGGGTCGTGCACGGGTCAGGGGGGCCCGTCGCGGAATTCCCCATGTGTCCCTCACGGGCCCGGCACGGCCCCGCACGGGCCCCGGGCCGCGCTGGAACGCACCGGGTGCGCCGGTCTGACCCTACTCGCCGATCTCGCCCAGCTGCTCCAGGCGGCGCCGGACACGCGCGAGCGATCCGCGATCCGAGAAGGCGACGAAGACGGTGTCGTCGCCCGCGATCGAACCCGCGACCTCCGGCCAGCGCGCACGGTCGAGCGCAGCGGCGAGCGGGTGCGCTGATCCCGGGAGCGTGCGCAGGACGAGCATGGTGCCCGCCTCGCGGATCTCGACCGGCATCTCGCGCAGGAGCCGCCGGATGCGCTCCTCGCCGGTCGTGTCGGCCTCGCGGAGGCGCGGGGGCAGCGCGTAGGCGTGCGTGCCGGCGCGGCCCGCCTTGATGAGGCCCAGGTCCGCCACGTCGCGCGAGATCGTGGCCTGGGTCGTGCGGAAGCCGCGCTCGCGCAGGGCGGCCGCCAGCTCCTGCTGGGTGCGGATGGGGCGCTGCTCCACCAGGTCACGGATCGCCCGCTGGCGGAGCTGCTTCATGACCTCCACGGTAACGCCTCCGGCTCCCCTACCTGGCCAGGAAGGCGGCGAGGACCACGGCCGCGAGCACGAAGCGGTAGACGACGAAGATGTTGAAGGATCGCGTCCGGACGTAGCGCAGCAGGACGGCGATCGCGAGGATCCCGGATACGAACGACGCGATGATCCCGACGACCAGGGCGGCGGGCTCGGCCCCGCCCACGTCGCCACGCACGATCTTGAGCGTCTCGTAGGCGACGGCCATCGCGGTGATCGGGGTGGCCATCAGGAAGCTGTAGCGGGCGGCGTCGGCGCGATCCAGGCCGGCGAACAGCGCCGCGGACATCGAGATGCCCGAGCGGCTGACGCCGGGGACGAGGGCGAGGGCTTGTGCGAAGCCGATGCCGACGGCGCCGCGAGCGGTCAGCCGGTCGATGGTGTGCGTGCGCGGGCCCCACTTGTCGGCGATCCACAGGATGGCGCCGCCGATGACCAGCATCACGGCGACTAGCCCGGGCTGGCGGACGTTGTCCTCGACGATGTCGTTGAGGAGGAAGGCGATGACCGCGGCCGGGAGCGTCGAGAGGACGAGCAGCCAGATCAGCCGCCGGTCCCGGTCCTCGCCGATGGAGCGGTCGCGCAACGAGGCGAAGAAGGCCGGGATCATCCGCATCCAGTCGGCCCGGAAGTAGACGAGCAGCGCCGCCAGCGTTCCCGCGTGGAGCACCACGGAGAAGGCAAGCGACTCGATGAAGGCGTCATCCCAGCCCAGCAGGTACGGGATGAGGATGTGATGCCCCGACGAGGAGATCGGCAGGAACTCGGTGAGCCCCTGCACGACGCCCATGATCAGGGCCTGGAGGATCTGGTCCATGGATCAGCTCCGGGCGGCCGGAGGTTGCGACCGGCCGCCCGAGAGGTTCACTCCGTCTAGCGGATGAACAGGGGCGCGAGCACCAGCGTGATCGTGGCGAGCAGCTTCACGAGGACGTGGAGCGACGGGCCGGCGGTGTCCTTGAACGGGTCACCGACCGTGTCGCCGACGACGGCCGCGGCGTGGGCGTCGGAGCCCTTGCCGAGCACGTTGCCGTTCTCGTCCTTGAGGTTCCCGGACTCGATGTACTTCTTGGCGTTGTCCCACGCGCCGCCGCCGTTGTTGAGGACGGTGGCGAGGAGGACGCCGGCGATCGTGCCGACCATCAGCATGCCCGCGACGGCCTCGTAGCCGAGGATGACCCCGACGAGGATCGGCGCCGCGACGGCGACGACGCCCGGGGCGACCATCTCACGGAGGGCGGCCCTGGTCGTGATGTCCACGACTCGGGCGTAGTCCGGCTTCTGGGTGTAGTCCATGATGCCGGGCATCTCGCGGAACTGGCGGCGGACCTCGACGATGATCGACTGCGCCGTCTTGCCCACCGCGCGGATGGCGAGGCTGCTGAAGAAGTAGACCAGCATCGCGCCCATGAAGGCGGCGACGAAGACCGAGACGTCCGAGAGGTCGACCGAGGTCAGCAGCTGGTCGCCGGTCTTGCCCTGGTTGCCCAGGATCTTGTTGACCTTGTCGATGTAGGCCGAGAACAGGAGGAACGCGGCCAGCGAGGCGGACGCGATCGCGTAGCCCTTGGTGAGCGCCTTGGTGGTGTTGCCGACGGCGTCGAGCCGGTCGGTGATCTCGCGGGCGCCGGCCTCGGCGCGGGAGAACTCGGCCACGCCCCCGGCGTTGTCGGTGATGGGGCCAAAGGTGTCCATCGCCAGGATGTAGGCGGTGGTCATCAGCATGCCCATGGTCGCGACGGCGGTGCCGAAGATGCCGCCGACGTTGTGGCCGGCCACGTTGAAGAGGTTCGCCTGCTCGCCGAGCCAGTGGCTGACGATGAGCGCGATGCCGATGGTGATCGCGGTGACGGCGGTGGTCTCATAGCCGACCGCGGTACCGCTGATGATGTTGGTCGCGGGGCCGGTCTTGCTGGCCTCGGCGATCTCGCGGACCGGGCGGAAGCCACCGGCCGTGTAAAACTGGGTGATGTAGACGAAGGCGATGCTGGTGGCCAGGCCGACGATGCCGGCGAAGAAGAACCAGATCCAGGCGGGGATGCCGTTGGCGCCCGTGCCGCCCGTGTCCATCATCACGTAGGTCGTGATGGCGAGCCCAACCACGGACAGGGCGGTCGTGGCCCAGTACCCGCGGTTGAGGATGTTCATCGGATCCTCATCCTCCTTGCCGCGGATGAAGAACGCGACGGCCACGATGGTGGCGAGGAGGCCGAAGGCGCGCACGACGAGCGGGAAGAAGATCCACGCCTCGGGGTTCGCCCAGCCGGAGTCGGCCGCGATCGTGTAGACCGCGACGCCCAGGATCATCGCGCCGATGTTCTCGGCGGCGGTGGACTCGAAGAGGTCCGCGCCACGGCCCGCGCAGTCGCCGACGTTGTCGCCCACGAGGTCCGCGATCACGCCCGCATTGCGGGGGTCGTCCTCGGGGATGCCCTTCTCCACCTTGCCGACGAGGTCGGCGCCGACGTCGGCGGCCTTGGTGTAGATGCCGCCGCCCAGCTGGGCGAACAGGGCCACGAAGCTGGCACCGAAGCCGAAGCCGACGATCACGAACGGCGCGTCGGCGATCGTCACGTCGGCGAAGAGCGCCTGGTAAGCCGAGAAGATGCCCCACACGCCGAGGAGCGACAGGGAGACGACGAGGAAGCCGGAGACCGCGCCGCCACGCATGGCGACCTGGACGGCCTCGACGAGGCTGCGGCGGGCGGCCGCGGCGGTCCGCACGTTGGAGCGGACGCTGATCGTCATGCCGATGATGCCCGAGGCCATCGAGCACGCCGCGCCGACGAGGAACGCGATGCCCGTGAGGATGCCGATCGGTGCGCCCGCGAGCGCCTGGACGTCGGCGACCTGCTTGTTCTCGACGAGGGCGATGACCACGCCGATCACGACCGCGGCCACGACGGCGAGGATGCCGATGGTCGTGTACTGGCGCTTGACGAAGGCGTCAGCGCCCTCGCGGATCATGTCGCCGACGTCCTGCATCGCCTGGGGACCCTTGTCCCGAGACAGGACATCGCGCGCAAGATAGAGCGCGAACAGGACCGCGGCGATACCCGCGATCGGTACCAGCCACTGGAGCGCTTGGGCCATCAGGTGCAGTGCCTCCTACCCAGGGTTCGGGGAACGCCGGTGATCCATTGTTGTCGCGTCGTGGCGGCGGGCCCGGCGCGAGCCGGACGGAGCGCGGGCACCGCGCCGCGACGTAGGCATGCTGACGGGGGCTCGGAACGCAGGGGAGCCACGCTGTCCGCAGCCGGAGTGTATGCGTGCGAATCCGCACGGGTCAAACGACGTACGGACCCCGGGCGCATGCGATGCAGGGGCCCGCATGGCCTATGCATCCGAGCCCGACTCGGGACCTCGGGGGCCGGACGGCCCTACCGACCGACAGGCGCCCGACCGCCGGGGACCTCAGCGAGGTGTCCGCACTAGGTCGCGCGAGCCCGTTCGCGCCCCCTCCCCGGGCAGAGGGGCCCCGAGCCCTATACTCCCCGCTCGTGGACCGCAAATCCAGCCTCGGGTGTCTCTTCGAAGTCGTCGAGACCCTCGTCCTCACGCTCATCATCTTCTTCGTCATCCAGAACTTCATCGCGCAGCCGTACCAGGTACAGCAGAACTCGATGGAGCGGACCTTGGAGCCGGGGCAATACGTGCTTGTCGACAAGCTGACGCCCCGCTGGGACGCGTTCAGCCGCGGCGACGTCGTGGTCTTCAACCCGCCTGCGACGTGGACCGTCGACCCGACCCCGTTCATCAAGCGGGTCATCGGCCTGCCGGGCGAGACCGTCGAGGTCAGGGACGACGGCAACGTCTACGTGAACGGGGTCATGCTCGATGAGCCGTACACGTACAAGAATGACGAGGGTGTCAACGAGCCCACCGAGGTCTCCTCGGACCAGACACGCTGGGTGATCCCGGTGGGCCAGCTGTTCGTGATGGGCGACCACCGCCAGAAGTCGGCGGACTCGCGCTTCTTCGGCCCCATCTCGATCGACGACGTGATCGGGCGCGCCTTCCTGCGCTACTGGCCGATTGACACGCTCGGCATCCTCGACACCCCGACCTACCCCGACGTCCCAGCGGCCCCCTGACGGGCCGCCCACCGAGCCGTGACACCCGTACTCGTGCTCCTCGCCGGCCTCGTGGTGGCGGGAGCCGTCGCGGCGATCGCCGCCGCAACGCCGCGCCTCGCCGTCCTGGGGCTGCTCCTCGCGCTGCTCGGTGCGGGGTACGTCGCGGAGCCCTTCCCGGGTCCCCTGGGCCTCGCGACGCGGCTCGCGGGCGCGACGCTCGGCGTCTACCTCATCTGGATCGCGCTGCGCCGCTCCCCCGTCGCGATGCCTGCCGCGAGCGTCGGCTGGCCAGGGGCCGTGGCCATCGGGATCGTGGCATTCGTCGCGGGCTGGCTGGGCGCCGGCACGCTGGGGGCCGCGCTGGGCGCCGGCTCCGCGGACGGGCCGGGGCTCGGCTCCGTCGGCGCGGCGCTGGTCGCCGGCTCGCCGGTCCCCAAGGCCGCTCTGGGCGCCGCATTCGCCCTCGCCGCGCTCGCGATCCCACAAGTCCTGATCGCTCGCGACACCCTGCGGCTCGGGACCGGGCTGCTGCTGCTGCTCGCCGCGTGCTCGCTGGTGACCAACGCGCTGGTCGGGCGGCCGGACGACGTCGCGGCGCTCGGCGGCGCGCTCCTCGTGGCCTTCGCGGGCGCAGGTGTCGCCGCCGTCATCGAGCTCTCGATCCGCCGCGGCGGCGACCTCGTCATCCGCGACTCGCTCCGCCCGGACGCCGCTATCCGCCACCGCGCGGCCGACGACGCCCACCGGCCGACGGCCTGACGCGATGCGCCTCCTGCTTCTCCTGGTCATCGGCGGCATCGGGGCCGCGGTCGCCGCTTGGGGCCTGCCGCGCGGCGGGCGATCGGCGCGGATCGGGGCGCTCGTCGGCGTCCTCGCGCTGGTCGCGATCACGGGCGACGGGTTCCTGCTTCGCCCGGGGCGCCTGACCGACACCGGCCAGCCGATCACCGGTCTCTTCGACGCGCACCTCGTCGCCACCGTCTACCTGCGGCTGATCGTGGGGCTGTGGGGCCTCATGAGCCTGCTCACGGTCTTCGCCGCGTGGCTGCTCGGCGGGCTCCCCCGCCTGCGCGGGCTCCTGCCGGCAACGCTGGCCGCCATGACCGGCGGCACGGTCGCGATGGCGTCGGCCGATCTCACGATCGGCGCCGCGGCGGCGGCGGTCACGGGCCTCGCGAGCCTGGTCATCATCCTCGCGGCCGAGGGGCCCGCGGCGGTCGCGGCGGGCGCGCGCGAGATCCGCGTCACGCTGGTCTCGGGCGTGGTGTTGCTGTTGGCGCTGGCGATCGTGCCGGTGGCCGCGCGCCTCGCGCTGCTCGCGACGGGCCTGGGGTCGGACGAGGCGGTCGCCGCGGCCGGCGGCATCGCTGGGCCGGCGCTGGGGATCGTGACGCTCGCCGTCGGGCTCGCGATCGCGGCCCGCTGGGGCCTGCTCCCGTTCCACGTCCGCGTCTCGCGGCTCACGGACCTCGTCCCGCCCGAGACGCTGCCATTGCTCCTGGCGTGGGTCGCGGTGCCATTCACCGTCGTCGCGTTCGTATTTATTGTCTCAATTCATATGCTGATTATACTACACCGGGAACTTCTGTCAGCTGGAATTTAAATGACCTTGTTGCAAATTCAGGCGGAGTTGTAAC
>JANNHX010000541.1:0-20740 GCA_031404615.1 Chloroflexota bacterium | reverse complement strand
GCTGCGGCTGGGCACGCTGGCCCTGCTGGCCCCGCTGGCGGAGGAGCCTCTGCGGTCGGAGGTCGTGAACGAGGTCGTCGCCGGCCTCGCCGCCGCGCCGCGCGCCCTCGACCTCGTCGCGATCGACGCGCTGGCCATCGCCGCATCGCCCGACCAGGCCGCGGCGGCGCTCGCGATCGTCAGGTCCGGGCGCCGTGGCTGGGACCGTGACACGGCGGTCAGCACGCTCGCTGGTGCGCTCGACGACCCCCGACTCGTGGCGCTCGCAGGGGAGCTCGCGCCGCGCCAGCCCGGCCTGGCGCTGGAGCTGCTGGAGCGCTACGGCTCGTCGCTCTCGCGCGCCGCACGACCGCAGGCCCTCGCCGAGACCGGGCGCTTCCGTGCGCCGGGCGACCGGGCGATCGCGCGGGCCGTCGTGCTCGCGGTGGGCGAACCCCCCGAGCCCGCCCTCGCGGAGGCGACGCTCGACCTCGCGCTCGAGGCCGGCGATGACGCCACCGGCCGCGTGATCTCGCTGCTCGCGGCGAGCCTGCCAGCCGCCCGCAGCCTTGATCTCGTGCTGGGGCTCCATGTACCCCTCGCGCGCTTCATCGGGCTGTCGGGGCTGGTCGACCACCTGCCGCCAGGCGGCGAGATCGCGGGACGGGCGCAGGCCGCCCTCGCCGAGGAGGAGGCGCGCACGGGCGGTGGCGGGCTCGGGGCGGGCGACGGCGCGGAGCGCGGACCCGCCGTGACCACCGACGACGCCGCCCGGACTCTCGAGACCCTGTTCCCGGCCGGCGTCCCGGCGCACATCGCCTACGGTCTCCTGGACACCCCGGCCGAGGTCGTGGTCGCGTTGCCGTTCACGCTCAGGGTCGGCATCGCCGCAGCACCGCCGGCCGGCGTCGCCGGCCCGCCGCTCCGTCTCCCGCCCGTGTCGGACACCCCGTACCTGCTCGACGTCCGGATCGCCGCGCCCGGCTTCACGACGCCGCCGGGCGAGTCGCGTCGCCGGAGCCTCATCGTCAGCCGCGCCGACCCGTGGCCCACGACGACCGTCACACTCGTCCCGAAGGCCATCGCCGGCCCGCCCGCCGCGAGGCCGATCACCGCCGAGTTCTGGGTCGCCGGCGAGCGCCTCGGGGACGCGATCCGCTACGTCGAGATCGCGGCGACCCCGGGCGTGCGGACCCGGCCCGCGGATGAGCGCGTGGAGGCCGGGGTCAACGTCGCGGCGCCGGTCGGGGTGGATGCACCGGATCTGACGATCAGCATCCGACGCTCGTATCCCCCGGGACGGACGGACTGGACGCTCGACTCGCCACACCGCTACGTCGTGACGCCCAACGAGGAGGCCTACGTGGGCGAGCTGGAGGGCGCGGCCGAGTTCCTGCTCGCCAGCATCGGCCAGATCGACGCGGCCGACGGAAAGAAGGCCGTCTTCAGCGACGTCCTGGCCCTCGCCAACCGGGTCAGCGGCTGCATCCCGGACGGGGTCTGGACCGCGGTCCGCGCCGTGGCGACGGCTGTGGGCGGACCGCCCACGATCCTGCTTGTGTCCGAGGAGCCGCATGTCCCCTGGGAGCTGGCCCGCGTGGACCCGCCGCTGGTCGCCGGCAGCGGCCTGCCCCCGTTCCTCGCCGCCCAGGCGCGCGTGGCGCGCTGGGTCCTCGCGACCCGGATGGTCGACGGCCGGACTCGTCCACCGGCGGACCCGCCCCGGCGCAAGCGGATCACGTCCACGGCGGTGGTGAGCGGCAGCTACTCGGGGACGCGCTGGGAGAACCTCGTCCACGCCCGCCTCGAGGCCAAGGAGCTCCGGGCCCGGTTCGGTGCGAGCCAGGTCAAGCCCACCAACGAGGCCATGTTCGAGCTCCTCAAGGGCACGCCCGCCGTCGACCTCCTCCACTTCGCCGTCCACGGCCGCTACAACCCGGAGGACCCGGGCGCGGAGGGCGGGATCATCCTCGTCGACGGCGAGAGCCTCCACGCCGGGGAGATCGCCGCGCGGGACCTCGCGACCCACCCGGTCGTGTTCCTCAACGCGTGCCAGCTCGCGGCGGGCCAGCTGGAGCTCGGCGCCTACTCCGGCGTCGCCGCCGCGTTCGTGGAGGCTGGGGCGAGCGCGGTCGTGGCCCCGTTGTGGCGCGTCGACGACGGCATCGCGAAGGACATCGCCCTCGACTTCTACGACCGCATCGCCGCCGGCGCGCCGCTGTCCGAGGTGCTTCGCCACGCGCGCGAGCAGTTCGTCGACAGCGTCGACACCACCTCCGCGACCTGGATGGCCTACCAGCTGTTCGCCCACCCGGCCTTCGCCGTGGACGGGCTGCCGGCGGGCCGTCCACCGAACGCCTGACCTGATCCAAGGACGAGCTGGAAGGAGCGAGCCATGGCCGGAACGAGACTCGACGCGGCGGGGACCGCGGAGGTCGACGATGTCGTCGTGGAGGCGCCGGGGCTCGAGGGCACGGTCCGGGTCGAGCGCGTCCCGGAGGGAGCCGGCCGGCGCGGCGCGCGCGGCCCTGCCGGGATCCCGCGACCCGCGGCCCTGGCCAAGGCGCTCGCGAGCGCCGGGATGCACACCGAGCTCGCCGTCGTGATCGACGACGCGCGGGATGTGGGCGGCGGACCGGGGAGCCCACGCGGGACGACCCGAGGGGCGCGCGGCTCACGCCGGCGCGCCAAGCCCCCGGCGATGACGGTGCGGGTCCCGGCCCCGCCGCGCGGCCACGAGCAGGTCGTGATGGCCCGCGACGAGCACGGGATCATCACCTGGCACTTCCGCAAGCGGGCGCCGGCCGGCGCGACCGCGCGAGGCGGCCCGAAGACGCGGACCTACGTCATCGACCGGCGGACCGTCGACCCGGGCCGCACCGCCCGCGGCACCAGGGCCCGGGGCGGAATCCCTGGTCTCGCCAAGATCATCGAGGTGCTCACGTTCCCGGTCGCCGAGGCCGTCGGCCAGGCCGCGCGGTTCGCGGCCCGTGAGTGGGACCGCACGAACCACCCGCCGCAGGTCCGGCTGTACGGGACAAGGGGCGAGCTGACCGCGCTCGACGACGCGGGCTGGGCGAAGCTCGAGGATGGCCCCGCGCTGCTCTTCGTCCACGGCACGTTCAGCACGACACAGGGCGGCTTCGGGCGCCTGCCTGCCGCGACCCGCGACGAGCTCGCGAAGCGCTACGAGGGCCGGGTCATCGCCTACGACCACCCGACGATCGCGGACGATCCCGTGGAGAACGCCCGCGCATTCCTCGAGCTGGCCGGGGACCGGACCCTGGAGCTGGACATCGTCTGCCACTCGCGCGGCGGCCTCGTCACCCGGGCGATCGCGGAGCGGACCGGCGCGCTGCGCGACCGGGCCCCGGGCGTCAGCGTCCGCAATGTCATCCTCGTCGGGGTGCCCAGCAACGGCACGATCCTCGCCAGCGCGAAGCACTGGAACGAGCTCGTCGACCGCGCGACCACCCTGTTCAGCCTCATCCCGGGCCCCGGCGTCGCCGAGGGCCTGGAGATCGTCTTCGCGCTCGTCCGGTCCATCGCCGTGCGGACCGCCAGCAACCTCAAGGGCCTCGAGGCCATGGCGCCCGGAAGCGACTTCCTCGCGTCGCTCAACGTCGAGACGGCGACGCCGGCCAGCTACCGGGCGATCGTCTCGGACTACGAGCCGCGTGAGCCCGGCCTCCGCGAGTGGCTCGACGACTCGGTCCGGGACGTCATCTTCGGCCGCGACGAGCCCAACGACATGATGGTCGCGATCGCGTCGATGACCGGCGACAACGGCTCGTCCCGGTTCCCCGTCACCACCGTCACCCGGTTCATGCCCGGCGACGGCGTGGAGCACGCGCAGTACTTCGGGCACGCCCTCACCCAGCAGGCGCTGCTGGACGGGCTCCCCGGCTAGCACCACGAGGGAGATCGACATGAAGCGGGCACTCTGCGTCGGCATCAACGACTATCCGGTGCGCGGCGCCGACCTCAAGGGCTGCGTGAACGACGCGCGCGCCTGGGCCGCGCTCCTGCGCGACCACTACGGCTTCGCCGAGACGGACATCATGATCCTGCTCGACAGGCAGGCGACGAAGGCCAACATCCTCGCGGCGCTCGACGGCCTCCTCGCGGGCGGGAAGTCCGGCGACGTCATCGTCTTCACGAACTCCAGCCACGGGACCTACGTGGCGGACGAGGACGGCGACGAGACCCGCTACGACGAGGCGCTCTGTCCATACGACATGAAGCAGCACCTGATCGTGGACGACGAGCTCCGCACGCGCTTCGCGAAGCTCCCGAAGGGCGTCCGGCTCACGGTCATCAGCGACTCCTGCTTCTCGGGCTCGGTTACGCGGGGGCCGAAGATGAGCACGCCCGACGACCGGACGGCGCGGTTCGTGTCACCGGCCCTCATCGGCCGCCGTGAGATCCGCAACGTGCGTGCCGTCGCCAGGCCGAAGCGCCCGGAGCGGTATCCCCAGGCCGCCATGAAGGAGGTCCTGGTCTCGGGCTGCAACGACCACCAGTACTCCTACGACGCCCGCTTCGACGACACGTACCACGGCGCGATGACGTACTTCGCGCTGGACATCATCCGCGCGTCCGACTACCGGATCACGTACAACGCGCTGCGCAAGCAGCTCGTGCCGCGGCTCGAGGAGGAGGGCTACGACCAGGAGCCGCAGCTTGAGGGCAGCACCGCGTCCCGCCGGCGCCGGCTGTTCTCGTGAGGCGGCCGCGATGATGATGGGTGGCCGCCACGCCTACTCGGGCGGCATCGTCCCGCGGGTCGTCCAGGTGGGGGTGACCCGGTACACGCGCAGGCTCCCCGCGCGTGGCGACCCGCTCGCGTTCCTCGTCGCGATGCACGTGGAGGGCACCGCCACCACCTGGCAGCGCAATGTCACCCTGGCACCCGCAACCGAGGCGGATCTCCTCGAGTGGATCGACGGGATGCGACGGTGGAGCGGGGGCATGGGCCTGACCCGCGCGACGGCCCGCGAGGCGGTCGTCGCGACCGGCACCGCGTTGCGGGACACGTTCCTGGGCACCGAGGGCGCCGAGGTCCTCGCAGGCCTCTCGCCGACCGCGATCCTGTGGGGCATCGACGAGACCGTGATCCACCTCCCGTGGGAGATGACCAGGGGCGCCAACGATATGCCGCTGCTGACCACGCCGCTCGGCCGGATCGTGGCCAGCCGGATCCTCCCCCAGCGGTCCCGCGACATGGACACGGAGGACCCGAAGGTCCGGATCCTGGTCATCGACGTCCCCTCGGACGGCCTGGCGGAGAGCGACCGCGAGCTGGAGGCCATCAACGGTTTCGCCTCGGTGGGGGGCGGCCCCGAGGTGGAGGTGGTGACGCTGTCGCGGGGCGAGGCCACCCGGGCGGCCTTCCGCGAGGCCGTCCGCGGCCAGGACTTCGACATCGTGCACTTCGCGGGCCACGGGCGGTTCGATACGCGGTACCCCGGGGATGTCTCCATCGTGCTCGCCGACGGCCCCTTCGACGACGAGGCGGTCCTGGGCCTCGAGTGGTCCCGGCCGCCGTTCGTCGTCGTCAACAGCAGCTGCGAGTCCGGTCGCGCCGCGCCGGGCCGGCGGATCGTGACCGCAGGCAAGGCATCGAACGGTCTCGCGGCCGCCTTCCTCGCTCGCGGCGTGGAGGCATATCTCGGCCACTACTTCCCGGTGCCGGACGCGTCTGCCGCGGAGTTCTCGCAGGCCTTCTACGCGTCGCTGATCAACACGCACAACATCGGCACGGCCGTCCAGCACGCGCGGATGCGGCTGCTGCGCGCCTACGACAGCGATGCGGTGGACCTCACGGCGTTCGGCGCGACGTTCTTCGGCGACGCGGGCACGGCCGAACGCTACGACGTGGGGATGGCCGCCTGACCTCGGCATACCGGCGCGGCGCCCGCCGCGGAGCGTCAGTCGTCGGGGTCGTCGTCCGCGGAGAGCGCGTCGATCTCCGCGTCGGTGAGCGGCCGTCCGGGGAAGGCCGCCTCGGGGGCGGCCGGGTCCGGGTCGCTGGCCGCGGCCGTGATGACCGGAGCGACGCCGGCCTCGTCGATGGCGTCGTTCGCGATGTCGGGGTCCATGTCGTCGCGGCCCGGCGCCTCCTCGAGCGCGTCCGTCGGGGCAGGGACCGCGGCGCCGGGATCGGACGGGTCGAGGGCCGCCGGCTCGTCGACGGGGTCCACGCCGTGGTCGGCCGGGTGATCCCCGGGCGGCAGTAGCGGCTGAATCCCCAGGCCACCCGCGCCCCGAGCCCGCACGTCCGGACCGATCCTGCGCAGCCCGCTCAGGTGGACCCACTGGGTCCCGTCCCGGTTGCCGTACCACGTCGCCGATGCCGCGCCCGGCGGAGTCACCCCGCGCGTCCGCTGGTGGGCGACGAACGCCTCGCCCTTGGCCAGCGTGTCCACGACCGTCGACCGCGCCAGGCTCTTCGGCGTGCCGCGCACGTTGACCAGGCGGCCGCGCGGCGGCTGCGCCACCGTCCGGTCCGGCTTCGGCAGCTTCTTCGCGCCGAACCTCAGCACCACGCGGGGCGGTGACGGGCCCCGGTCCGGCGCCGCGAGGGCGGCTGGCGATGCCCCCGCCGGGGCCTCGGCCGTGGCGACCCGCGTCGTGGGCCTCGGCGCGAAGCCCGCGTACAGCACGTTCGGCCCCAGCGGGCGGCCGTCGTCCATCCGCAGCGCAGCGCCGAAGGCGAGGATCTTCGACCACGGCATCCAGCGCTCGTGCCGCCGCTGCGGGTCGTAGAGCAGCCCGTCCTCGGGTGCCTCGTCCGTCCCGCCTCGGACCTCGTGCACGTAGACGGCGTGGTTGACGTCGCCCATGCCCCAAGCGAGGTTGTTGCCCTGGAGCACGAAGCCGCGGCCCGCACGAAGCCGCCTGACCGCACCCGCCACGCTGATCACGTTCGGCCCGGCCCGCAGGGCGATCGGCACCCCGAACGCCTCCTCGGCGACGGTCGCCACCTGGCCCAGCGTCAACCCCCTGACCGTGTCCTCGGGCCGAATGAGCCGGCGGACCTTGCACCCCTTCGGGCGCTGCCGTCCGTCCGTCGCGGCATCGATCAGCATCGCCATCGCGTAGGCGGTACAGGACACCCAGCCCAGCTCCAACTGTCCGATGACGCAGTTGGTACTGGGGCCCTGGTGCTGGAAGGCGGGACGCATCACCTTGTGGGGCCTCTGCCTGGCGGGCGCGGCTCCGCCCTGCGCGGAGATCGGCGGATGGTGCGCCATACGGGTGGCCGGGTCAAGAGGGCCGCGCGACAGAGGGCCGCGCGACAGAGGGCCGCGTTGACGGTCCTGTGACCCTGCCCTAGTGTCGGCGCTCCAGTCCATCGCCAGGAGGAGCGGCCATGATGACCAGCGACGTGATCGCAGCCGTGTGCCACGTGCTTGCGGAGCACCTGGCACGGTCGCTCGCAGGCATGGACGGCGTGCGGGTCACCACCATGCCGCCGGACGCGGCGCAGGCCGAGCCAGGGAAGGGACGGCTGAACCTCTTCCTGGTGCAGGTCGCGGAGGGTGCGGGAGCCGCCAACGTTCCATTGCGACGGGTCGGCCTGCCAGCCGATGCGGCCCCGCCGCTCGCCCTGACCTTCCAGTACGTGGTCACGCTCCTCGGACGGGACGACCTCGAGGAGCGCGGGACGGAGGCGCACCGCATGCTGAGCGCGGTGCTGCGGCTGCTCCACGACGAGCCGGTGCTGCCGCGCCCCCTGATCCTCGCCGTGGAGCCCGACCTCGGCGAGCGGGTCGATGGCATTGCCCTCCGCGCGCGGCCCCTGGCCCTCGAGGAGATCGGCAGCCTGTGGGCGGCCTTCGGGGTTCCCTACCGGCTCTCCGTCGCCCTGGAGGCATCGTGTGTGCTGGACACGGGCTGGGGTGGCTCGCCGGGCTAGTCGGAAGGGTCAGCCGAACAGCACCTGCTGGCCGTAGCCGGGCGCGCCCTCGAGCTCCAGCATCCGCCGCTTGGTCTCCAGGCCGCCCGGGGCGGAGAACCCGGTGAGCGCCCCGCTCGCCGCCACGACGCGGTGGCAGGGGACGAGGATCGGGTACGGGTTGCGGGCGAGCGCGGCGCCGACGTCGCGGGCCCCGTCCGGGCGGCCGATGGCGCGGGCGACCTGCCCGTAGCTCCGGGTAACGCCCGGCGGGATGGCGCGGGTCGCCGCGTAGACCGCGCGGCGAAGGTCGTCCAGGTCGCGCTCGTCGAGCGGGATGTCGTGGAGGTCCGGGGAGCGGCCTTCGAGCACCGCGACCATGCCCTCGATCGCGCGGCGCACGAAGTCGAGCACCGCGGCGCCGTCCTCGGATGGCTGGCCGAGGCGCCCGGCCGCACCGGGCAGGAGCACGCCCGAGATCCCGGCGTCGTTCCAGCGGACGGCGCACCGGCCAAGAGCGGTGTCGAACGTGACTGTCGAGGTTGTCATGGTGTCCATCATCTCGCAGAACCCTGCCGGCGGACCGGCGGTTGCACGACCAGGCGGTTGGTCACGGGACGAGCGTGAACCGCCCCCGTCGAGCGGTGCCAGCACCTCGAAGTGGCACCAGCGCCGGCGCCCGCGGCGGCGCACCCGGAGGAGCTCTGCACGAGCGTGCTCGTCCTGGGCGAGGTGCGTCGGGAGATCGAGTCCATCCGGCGGCGCGATGCTGCATCGGCGATGGCGCTGGAGCACTGGCTCACCCGCCTCGCGGACGAGTTCGCGGACCGCATCCTTCCCGTGGACGTCGCCACGGGCGTGCGGGTGTTGGACCCGACGTCTGGTTGACAGGTCGGCCTGCCGGGGGCGGGCGATGCGTTGCGTGGCCAGGCGGGCGATGGGCCGGCTGAGGCGCACCCCTTCACGTGGATCGTGCGGGTGTCACGACCGGTCAGGGGCCGTCGACACAGGGGCGCTGCAAGGGGTTGACGTGCCGGACTACCCGCGACTAGGGTTTGGTCCCCGTCCGTCCCACGGGAGGTGCACTCGCTTGCACCCCGCGATTCTCGTCCCGTCGCGACAGCCCGCTGACCCGCCCCGCGGCATCGACCCGCGAAGGCCCCGGCCAGATGGCGGTACCCGGTGACCCTGGTCGCGGGGATCCCGCTCGTCCACCTGTTCGACCTTGCAGACACGGCCGAATCCGTGCTCCCGCAGAGCGTCCAGGACTTCATCGAGCGGTTCGTGATCGTCGACTACACGACGAGCCATTCGGACGCGGCGATCTTCCACCGGGGCTCGATCGCGCCGATCGATGCCGCCATCGATGAGATCCCCACCGACTTCGACATCGGCATCGGGCGCCTCAGCCTGCCGCTGCTCCAGACCGGGATCCCGTTCCAGCTGGCGTTCGTGCGCAAGGCGACGGCGGGCAACCTCGAGCCCAGCCCGGACGTCTGGCGGCTCGACCTGACCCTCGATGTGTTCACGCTCACCGTCGACGGGCTGGAGCCGGCGATCTACGTGGCCGAGTCGGGCACGACTCCCCGTCACCTGGTGCGCGACACCACCAAGTCGTCCGTTCGGATCACGGGCTCGGCGGTCCTGCGGATCGAGGTCCCGACGGCGGGCGCGTCGGTCCAGGTCAAGTTCGTCGACCAGCCCGACCCGCTCGACCCCGCTGCGGCCAGCGGCGCCGTCGCCACGCTCGTCTGCAGCCCACCGCACTTCTTCCTCGGCGGCAGCGAGTTCGGCCTATCGGTGGGCCGCCTCGAGTTCGACTTCTCCGAGAGCTACAGTCCGGCCGACGTCCTCGCGCACGACCAGGGCCCGGGCTGGATGGGCGTCGCGATCGCGGAGGCGACGTTCTACGCCCCGCGCAACCTGCCGGGTCTCGGCGACCTGTCAGGCGGCGTCAAGAACGTGCTGCTCGGCAAGCCGATCGGGCTCCAGGGCGAGCTGGAGATCCAGTTCGGCAGGACCGCGATGGACCCGGCCGCGTTCCAGTTCGAGCAGGTCACCGACGGCGCCGACCTTGCGCTCGGCATCAGCGGCTCGGGGCTGTCGCGCACGGTCACCATCGAGGGCTCGCAGGGCACCGATGTCCAGGTGCGCGCCGGGTTCGCCACGCCCGCGCCGCCGGCCGCGGGCGACCTGCCCGCCGGCGCCCTGCAGGACTGGTCCGCGGACTGGACGTGGCCCGGCGGCCACACGGAGACCGGCGACTCCTCGTCCGGGACCGTCCGCCACGGTCAGGTCCTGCGGGTCACGCCGATCGAGACCGTCACCGTCGACGTCGAGGAGACGGACTTCCGCCACCCGGAGGTCGCGTTCCGCTTCGTGGCCGCCGGCACCGGGCCGACGATCAACGCCACGGTCGGCACCGAGCACTTCACGAATGTCGTCCACCTGGGCGGCACGAAGGACGCGCTCAGGACCGTCACGCTCGATGCCGTCAAGGGCGGCCCGGACGCCGGCGCGTTCGAGTGGCAGATCGACGGCCGGCCGGAGAAGTACACGGGGCCGCAGTTCCAGGCGCAGGCGAAGGAGCTCGCCGGCACCCAGCTGCTCATCCTGCGCGAGAAGACCACGCCGCCCGGCGGGGAAGAGGAGACCCGCCTCGCGCACGTGCAAGTCCAGGTCCTCGACACGGGCGACCTGCTCGTGGGCTGCGAGGCCGGCGTCTTCGCCGCCGCGGACGACGCGACCCGCCTGGAGCTCGCCGCGGTCGAGGACACCTTCGACCTCTCGGACTTCCACGCCGAGGGCGCGTTCCACACGCTGTTCGACCAGGCCGAGCTGGAGCCCGCCGACCACACGACGGTCTCCGTCCCCTCCGACGGCCTGGCGCGTGTCACGATCGCGGCGGGCACCCCGGCCGCGCCGGCGCTCGTCGACCGCCACGTCCAGATCCTCATGGACTTCGACACGGCCAACGAGCTGCGCTGGGGCGCCGCGAGGCCGGCCGGCGCGACCGGGGCCCTGTCGCAGTCGGACCTGCTGGCCTGGGCGGCGCGCTACCCCGGCGCCCAGTTCCTCGTCGTCGGGCGCTGCGACGACATCGGTTCGGACGGCTACAACAGGATCCTGGCGAACAGCCGCGCCGCTCGCGGCGTCACCCTGCTCACCGCGCGTCAGGCCGGCCAGGAGGGCACGCCCGTCGCCGCGGCGTCCATCGCCTCGCGCGGCGAGCAGGACGCATTCACCGGCACGCCCGACGGCAACGCGCTCGAAGAGGACGCGTCGATCGGGTTGATGGCCAACGAGAAGTCCGAGACGCGCACCGATCCCACGACGCACGGTCGCCTGATCGAGCTCGAGATCCCGGGTTCCCTCACCTGGCCCGAGGAGCGCTACACGAACGGCGTCCTGTCCGAGCACGAGCCCGTCCGCGACGATTACCGGCGAGTCGACATCTGGGCCGTGGGCGGGACGCCCGCCGCCGGCACCGCGCAGCCCACCGACGGCGCCGTGGCCCCGGCGCTGCGCCGCTCGCTCGTCCCCGCGGGCGGCCGGGACCCGGCGCCGGTCACCCCGGGCTCGCCGTCGCTCGACTACCGGGTCAGGCTGCGCATCGTCTGGGACAGCCCCACGGTCTCCGACATCCGCGACGCGATCCCCACCCTCGCCGAGGCGGAGTTCGCCTGGACGCCCACGGCGATGCCGCTGCCCGCGGTCGACGGCGACGCGGTGGAGCTGAGCCGCGAGACGCTCACCGTCTTCGTCAACTGGGCGCACGACACCCGCACCGGGTACACGAAGGCCTCGCTGGGCATCAAGAGCGAGGGCGACCCCGACGGCCTCATCTCCACGACGACCAAGCCGCTGATCGCCGCGCTCGCGTTCGGGCCGGCGCTGATGTCCGGCGTCAACGCGGACACGGACCTCGTGGGGACCGGCGCCCGCGTCGCGGCGCTGCTGCTCGTCGTGGGCTTCGCCCAGGTGGACCTCGGCGGCGGGCCACTGGTGGGTGACGGCTCCAAGGTCGCGCTGACGTCCGTCGCGCTGGAGACCGAGATGCGCTCGATCTCCGACCCCGGCGCGGACATGCAGCTGCGGGTCGTCACCGACTACGTCTGCACGATCCACATCAACGGCGGCGCGCTGGGCATCAAGACCGCCCCCGACCAGCCGATGAAGATCCGCTACAAGCGGGTCGGGCTGCAGTACGACACGTCCAAGGAGGGCTGGGAGCGCTTCGGCATCGTCTACGACTCCACGTCGATGGAGATCGAGGATCCGGGTCGCTGGCAGATCGACGGGATCCTGGGCGAGCTGCTCCGGATCGTCGAGATCGCCATGGGCACGGGCTCGTTCTGGGTCGAGGGGCGGATCGCGATCGCCCTGGAGATCGGCCTGCTCGAGATCAGCGAGGCGATCATCCGGCTGACATGGCACGACGGCGAGGTGCTGCCGGCCTTCGAGCTCCGCGGCTTCGTGATCAAGGCGGACATCACGAACGTCCTCGAGGGCGAGGGCCGGCTCCGGATCGAGGACGGCGGCATGATCCGCGCCGGGGTCGAGGCCAGCATCATCCCGGTGGGGCTTGGTGTCGAGGCGGCCATCGCCTTCGCGAAGATGGGCACCGAGCTGGACCCGTGGATCTTCCTTTCGCTCTACATGGGCGTGCAGTTCTCCACGCCGCTGCCGCTGGCGAACTCCGGCCTGGCGATCTATGGGTTCAAGGGCCTGTTCACGATGAACGGGTCCCGCGACCTCGACTCCATCGCCAACCCGGACCCCGTCCTGCGCGAGCTGGA
The DNA here is from genome assembly GCA_031404615.1 of Chloroflexota bacterium. GTDB lineage: Bacteria > Chloroflexota > Limnocylindria > Limnocylindrales > CSP1-4 > CAIXZV01. The sequence continues at coordinate 8,062 of JANNHX010000541.1, read as the reverse complement.
CTGGTGGGCGGTCCCGCCGGAGAGCAAGTACAAGCCGGACCGCGGCCAGTTCGCGCTCGGTGTGGGCGTGGTCGTGGGCACGATGCCCGACGCCAGCTTCTGCGTCAGCTGCGCGGGCATGATCGTGATCGCGTTCCCGGACATCGAGGTGATCCTGGGCGTCGACGTCGAGATCATCTCGGTCGCCGACACGGAGGCTTCCGACGACGGCGGCGGACAGTCCGGGACGATCACCGGCCTGATCGTGATCGACGACACCTCCGTCAAGCTCGCGGTTGGTGCGCAGTACACGATCCCCAACGTGCTCGAGGTGAAGGTCCCGTTCGCCGGGTACTTCCCGTTCCCGGGCCACGGCGATGTCTACGTACGGATCGGGTCGGATGGGGAGGCGGCGTACGGCCGGTTCGGCGTGCCCGTGACGCTCACGCTGCTGCCCGGCACGCTCGACGCTCACGCGTGGACCTACCTGATGATCGAGCAGGCCGGCCTGTCGCACCTCGGCGGCGACGAGCGGTTCAGCTTCGAGGGCTTCGCGGTCGGGTTCGGCGCGGGCTTTGAGATCGGGTGGAGTGCGGGCCCCATCAAGCTCGAGGCCTCGGCGAAGGTCCTCCTGGGGTTCGGCACGGCGCCCCTCATGATCAAGGGCGGCATCTTCGTCAAGGGCGAGCTCGACCTCGTCGTCGTGTCAATCTCCGCGCACGGCGACCTGATCATGGAGGCCCGCGAGTTCAAGCAGGCGGACGGCTCGCAGGACGTCGCGATCAAGATCGACGGCGAGTTCTGCGGCGAGGTCGACCTGTTCTTCTTCTCGATCTCAGGGTGCGTCGGGATCAGCATCGACCTGAGCCCGGACCTCATCCCGCCCGCGCCGCCCAGCCCGGTCAAGGGGATCGCCCTCACCGACCGGCACGACCGGATCATGGGCGTCGCAACCACGGGCAGCCCGTCCGGCGCGGCGGTCTTCGTCCCCGACGACCCGACGGCAGGCGCCGCGGTGAGCGTTAACAACACCGTCTGGCCCGACACGGCGCCCGTCGTGAGCTTCGCCCACTACGTCGAGAACGCGATGCCGGGCGGCTCGCAGTTCACCCCGGGTCCCACGCCGACCCAGGACAAGTGGTTCGGGTCGAGCGCGCTCAAGTACGCGTACCGCCTCGACTCGCTGGTCCTGCGCCGCTCTGACGGCGTTCTCGTTGCCGGCACCAGGCCGCTCCAGTCCGTGTGGGGTTCCTCGCCCTACCGCCAGCCCGACGCCTCGGGGACGGCCGGCCCGCTTCCGTCCGAGCACGAGGGCCCCGCGCTCAAGCTGCTCGACTGGAGCCCGTGGGCGTGGGTCGTGAACATGACCACTGGCGGCGCCGGCCAGCCGGGCGATCCCGTCGACACCATCGACACCCTGTGCGACCCGAAGCCCGCGCCGCAGCGCACGTGCGTGCTGGGACGCACGGCCAGGCGCGCGGGCCTCAACCGTGTCCGGATGCGCTCCGAGAAGCCGCCGCAGGCGCCGTATCCGAGCCGCTTCTTCGTGACCGGCGAGCCCGTCGTGCGCATCGGTGCGTCGAGCCTCTCCGGCCGCCCGCTGCAGTCGCTGATCACGCTCGCGGGCGGCCAGGTCGTGCCGGGCTCGGTGGTGCCGCTGCCGTTCCCCGCGACCGTCGGCGGCGATGCCGTGACCACGGGCTACCGGCTCCCCGGCGCCCGCCGCGCGCTCCCCGGCGGCACGGGCCTGGCGGACGACCCGCTCGCCTGGGAGGGCCTGTTCAGCCAGTCGGTCACCGACCCGCAGGTCACGCTGCTCATCTGCGACGCGCCGGGGCAGGGGAACCCGCCCGACGGCACCGGCGAGTGCGACGACTTCAGGGACCTCAAGCCGGACGCCGCAGTGCAGGTCGTCGCGCGGCCCGGCTTCACGATCGAGACCGTGGCGCCCGGCGCCCTCCTCGTGCTGGTCGACGACGTGGACCGGTCCGTTTCGCCGGCCGTCCCGGGCAACGACGGCAGCGCCGAGGTCCGCTTCCCGGACGCCGGCGCGATGATCACGATCGACCAGCCGTGCGAGCGGCTCGAGGTGTCGCTGATGCTGTTCGGCCGGCCGGTCAAGGGCGAGGCGCTCGCGGCCGACGGGTCGGTCCTCGCCACGGACGCGACGCCGTCGACCCAGGGCGTGGAGCACCGGCTCACCTTCGCGGCCCCGGGCATCGCCGCGGTCCGGCTGCGCGGCGGCGCCGGCGAGGCCGTCATCCTCGAGGTCTGCTGCGCCGGCGGCAGGACCGACCGGACGTGCATCGACTTCACGGGCGCGAAGCTCCCCGAGGAGCGCGTCTCGAAGCTCCGCCATCGCGACCTGGAGCTCCTCGCGCGCGACGGCCAGCCCGATCTCGCCCTCGTGGACCGCGTCGATGTCGGCCCGGACCCGGACCGTCCCGGCCGTGACGCCCGCCCCGAGCTCGCGTTCGGCGAGGCCGGCCTGCGGATCGTGCTGCCGGTCGCGAGCGACGTCGTGGAGCTGCACCTGATGCTCGGCAAGGCTGAGCCCCTGAAGGCCGTTGCGCTCGACGCGACCGGCGCCCGGGTCTGGCGCGGGGTCACGGGCGACGAGCCGGACGTGCCGCAGGTCCTCCGCGCCGAGGGCCGCGGCATCGTCGCCATCGAGCTGGCGGGCGGCGCCGGCGCGGCCGTCCTGTACGAGATCTGCTACGGACCCGCATCGGGCGATGGCAGGGGCGATGGCAAGGCCGGGGCCCGGGGCGTCACGGCCGGCCGCACCGGTGCCGCGGCCCAGGCGTCGCCCGACGTCTTCGCCGGCCAGGCCACGTCCGTAGCATCGACCACGGTCACGGGCATGGTGGGCGAGATGCCGATCGACGGGTGGCCCGGCAAGGTGATCGACCGGCGCGAGGGCCGCGACGGCCGGACCTGCGAGCTCGTCACGTTCACCCCGGCCGACCCCAGGGCCGGGCCCTGGAACGGCTTCCGCGTGGAGCCGCCGGCCGGCAAGACCGTGACCCTCATCTCGGTCTGTGGCGTGGACAAGCGGGCCGCCGACAACCGTGCGTCCGATGTCGCGGTGACGGCTCAGCTCATCTCCATCCTGGCGACCGCCGTGCTCGCCGAGCCCGACGAGCGGCGCGAGATCGTCCTGGCCCCGAACACCACCTACGAGATCCAGGTCGGCTGGAGCTGGCAGGCCTGGCAGCCCACCGACCCCGACGAGCAGCGCCCGACCCGATCGCCGCGAGCTGGGCCGCCGGCACGTCCGACGTGCTTCGCTTCCACACGGCGGCGGACACGACCGTTGCCGGGACCCCGCAGGACGGGCTCAACGAGTACGTCTTCGACGCCCGCGACGTCGAGCGGTACGTGGTCGCCGTGGAGCCCGCGGACGGCCGGCTGCTGCAGTTCACCGACGACCCGATCTGGGTCCACCTCGGCGCTGGCCACGTGGAACAGCTCCTGGAGCTCTACGGCCGGACCCTGGAGATCCAGGTCAAGCGGACCGACCCGCCGCCCCAGTCGACGCCGGAGCTGCTCGCCGAGGCCCTGCTGCCCCTGGATGTGTCGATGACGCTGTACGACCTGGCGCAGGACCGGCAGCCCGCGGGCTACCGCCGGATCAACGAGGCGCTCCTCGACCCGGCGATCGCGCCGTGCGTGCCCTCAGGCGCGCCGCTGGGCGGGACGAGCATCGCGATCGATGCGGACCTCGCGCCGGACGCGGACTACGACCTGGACATCCTCGCGCCCAAGGCCGGTGACCGGCCCGTCGTGCTCGCGACCCGCTTCCGGACCTCGCACTACGCGACGCCCCGGGCGTTTGTCGACGCGCTGGGCTACACGAGCCCGGACGTCGCGCCCTTCCTCCCCGACGACCTGCTGATCCCCGACGGGATGGCGCTCCCGGCCGGCGGGTTCGTCGAGGGCGACGCGGCGCTCGACGCCGCCCTGGCCGCGATCGACGCCGAGACGCTGCCGCTGCCCACGCGCGGCGCGCGCTCGTACGTGGCCTGGAGCTTCGACGAGGCAACCGGCTGGCACGTGGAGGCGCTGGTGGTGGACAGCCCCGAGCCGATGCGCCGCGAGTCGACGGTCGTGGACGCCGCCGGCGTGGCGTCAGCGGGCGTGCGCATGGAGCCGCTCCGGGCGACGATCGGTGGGACGACCCTGGACCCGTATCGCGCCAACGCGCGCTGGACCCGGGTCATCCTGAGGCCGGCCGCGCCGATCGCCGTCACCGCCCCGGAGTCGGTGCTCGCCCTCGTGTTCTCCACCTCCGAGGGCACGATCTCCGGCAGCCGCCGGGTGCGCGCCGTCCCGTCCGTGCTCGAGCGCGAGGGCCTGTGATGTCGCTGCCCATCGTCTCGCCCACGCTGTTCAACGCCCAGGCGCTGCCCGCGGGCCCCGCCGACACGCACCTCCAGGCGGGCGTCCACCTGCGGGTCGGCACGAACCCGCTGCTGGGGCTGCCGGTGGCGCCGTTCGTGGTGTACCGGGCGATGGCCAAGCAGGGCGAGGACATGAAGCTGCGTTCCGACGCCGTGTTCGTCGACAGCCGGGGCGCGCTCGCGGCGCCGCCGTTCACCCTGTCGCCCGACAACCCCGTGACGGCGTATCTGTCGCTCCTGCCAGGCGACGTGTGCCTCTGGGCGCAGGTCATCGCCGATCCGTTCAAGGGCACGCCGACCGGGGGCGGCGGGCGGCCGGAGCTCCCACCCGGCAGGCCCCCGTTCAGGCCGCCGTTCAGGCCGCCGTTCGTGCCGGGAGCGGGTGGCCACCGGCCGGGCGTGGCCCGCCTCGATTCCGCGCGGCTCGACGCGGTCCGCGTGGGGGCCTCCCGGCGCGCCGACAACCTCGTCGCGGGAGCGAGGGTCACCTCCGGGATCGTCGCCACGGCATATGTCGGGACCTCGCAGGGTCCCTCGCCGATCGCCCGGCGCAGCCAGCCTCCGTACAGCTTCTCGGGTCCCGGGATCGTGCAAGTCCTGCTCGAGGGCACGGGCGCGATCTCCGGCATCCAGTGGCTGGAGCAGGGCGACATCCCGGCCCTCAAGTTCGTGCCCTGGACGGTCCTCAACCTCCCGCACGAGGGCGGGCCGCGCTACCTCTCGATCGACGACGCCATCGCGCGGTCGGCGCTGCGCGTCCTGGAGCAGGCGCCGCGCCGCCGGCCGCTCCAGGAGACGCTCGGCGCGGTTGCGCCCGCCGCCGCGCCGGTGGAGGGACCGGTCTACGAGGCGAAACGCGTGGAGTCGCTGGCGAAGCCGATCTCGCCCTCCCTCGACAGGCTGGTCACGGACCTCTCCGCGCCCGCCCTGGAGCTCATCGAGAGCGACCCGATCTTCTTCCTCACGGGCCAGCAGCGCGGGACCGCGACGCAGCGCTGCATCGACCGCGTCCTCGGCGAGCAGCTGGATCCGGGCACCGCGGGGCTGCTCGGCTACAAGGGCCTCGATACCGAGTTCAAGAGCCCGGCGCCCTTCCTCGTCTTCTACTGGGTGAGCGGCTTCTTCCGCGACTTCCCGCCCTCGACGACGCTGCCGCCCGAGGACCCGGTCTTCGACGCGCAGCTGGCGCTGCTCTCGGGTCAGAGCGTGGTGGGGGACGAGGGGGCGCTGCAGGTCGCCTTCGAGACGCTCATCAAGGGCCTGAGGAACGTCCAGGTGAACGCGAAGACGCTCCCCGCACTCGAGAAGGTGGGCGACTACATCGGCCTGGGTGCGCTCGCCGTCGCGGACCTCAGCGCGCCCCCGGACCCGATGCTGCCGCCGGTCATCGACGCCGCGACCCACGTCGGGTGGCTCCCGGTGACGCCTCCGGACGCGCGGCGCGAGGTGGAGGTGACCCTGTCGGGCGTCGCCACCGCCGGCTTGCTCGCGGGCGAGAAGCAGACCCCCGACGGCGGCGTCCTTCGCGAGCAGCTCAACAAGGCCAACGGCGACGGCTTCCACCTGCCGCTCGTCCTCGGAGTGGACACCGACGACCCCACGCTGCCGCCCGTCAACGTGCCGGGCACCGGCTTCCTCGCGGACCGCCGCGCCGCCCCCGACACGATCCGCTACTCCGTCGCGCAGCAGGACCCGTTCGGGCGCTGGTCCGAGTGGACGTCCGCGCTCAACCTGCCCGGCCCGCGCCCGGCCCCGCCCCGGCCCGTGATCCGCGGCACGTACACCCAGCCCGCCGACCCGGCGGCGAGCGGCGGCACGGTCCGGGTCCAGGCCGACATCCCGCGCCTGGACACGCTCGCCCCGGGCGCCTTCCCGATCGCCCAGCTTGAGATCACCGCCACCGACCAGACGACCCTCGCCGTCACCGTCCACGTGGCGAGCACCGGCGACCCGCTGGCCCCCGACGATGCCATCGACCTCACGTTCACGGGGCCGCTCCTGGCGCCGACCGAGCGCCGCAGGCTGACGCTCGTCGCGGTCTGGCGGGACACGGCGGGCACCCCGTCGGCCGAGTCCGAGCCGCAGAGCCTGCGCCTCAACGACCCGCGCCCGCCGGCCCAGCTCACCGTCCCCGACGCGCTCCAGTACAGCGGCCGGCCGGACGTCCTGGGGCTCTCGATGGTCGAGCACGCCTGGACGCCGGTCGCGGGCCAGGCGGGCTTCGGCGTCTACTACACGGACGAGAACCGGCTCACGGCCTACCTCGCCGGCTCGGCCGCTGGCTCCGCGGGCGCCACGGTCCGTGACGCCCTCGCCGCTACGACGGACCCGGCGGCCCGCGCCACGCTGTTCCGCGCCAACGCGGCGCTGTTCCCCTCGCACCTCTTCGAGCGGCTGCGGGACGTCATCCACGACACCGGGACCGGCCAGCAGGCGTTCCGGCACGCGGTGTCCGGCAGCCTCCGCGTGCTGAACCTCTACCGGATCTCCGCCGAGAGCGAGACCTCGGCCCGCGTCGACCTCACGACCCTGCCGCTGCTTGTCGTCGCGGTCCCCAACGCCGACCCGCCGCCGCGCCCGGTGATCACCGTCGTCCCGGACGACATGGCCGACAACGGCGCGACCTACTCGGCGACCGTGTCGATCACGCTCACCGCCGGCGCGACGACTGCGGCAACGTGGCGGCTGCGCCGCTCCTCGCTGGGTGCCACCGATGTCCTGCGCATGCCGATCGTCGGGACGGGCGCGATGGGCGCGGTCGAGGGCGACGGTCGCCAGCGCGCGGCGTACCAGGACGCCGGCCCGGTCCTCATCGCCTCGGATGCAACGCTCAGGCCGTGGGTGCGCTACACGTGGGTCGCCGAGACGCAGGGCGACTTCGCGCCCGGGTCCGTGGCGGCCGGCCGACCTGTGCCCGGCGCCTGGAGCGCCTCGTCCGAGCCGGTGAGCGTGATGCTCGTCCCGCCGCGCATCCCGGAGCCCGCGGAGGCCGTGACGGCGGCCGGCACGCCCGTCGGTGGCGGCGAGCTCGCGGGCGTCGAGCTCACGTTCACGCACCCGCGCGTGCTCTCTGGCGGGGCCGCGGGCTCGTACCGCGTCCGCGTGATGCGCCGCGCGCCGGGCGGCTCCATGGAGGCGCTCGCCGAGGTCGAGACCGGCGGCGCGGCGGGACCCTACACGGTGAGCGGCATGCGGCCCGGCGACGCGGCGGACCAGGTCGCCTCGGGCACCGTCTACCGCCTCGTGATCATCGACCCCCTGGGACGCGAGAGCGCCCCGGCGGAGGGCACCCTGCCGTGAGCCGGGAGACGCCATGGCCACGCTGAACCCGGCCCCGTCCTCGCTGGGCCTCTCGTCGCCCGCCCTGGGACCGTGGTTCAAGGACGGCACGAACGCCACGCCCACGCTCGCCGCGCCCGCGTCCGATTGCTCCGTGGCGGTCTCCCTGGCGGCCGGGATGGAGTGGCACGCGGGCGCGAGCGGCGTGGTCTCGTACGCGTTCGCGGACACGCCGCGACCGGCGGTCCTCGCGCCGCTGCGTGGGGCGGACGGCGAGGTCGCGTTCGCCGACGACGAGCTCATCGTGCTCCTGACGTTGCTGCCCGAGGTGGAGCTGCGGCTCGCGGCGCTGAGCAGCCAGGTCCCGTCGCCCGACGGGAACGCCGTCCCGGCCGGCAGCC
>JANNHX010000540.1:0-8383 GCA_031404615.1 Chloroflexota bacterium | reverse complement strand
GGTAGACCGACCACCAGTTCCACATCATGAAGGTCATCACGACGAAGATCGCCGGCAGGGTCATGCTCATGTCGCCGAGGTTGGGCTGGAGTCCCGCGACGCCGGCCGTGTCGATGACACCTTGCATCGTGCCACCGCCCTGCGCCTGGTTGAGCGCGCTGAAGCTCCGCTCGAAGTCCGGCGTGGACCCCAGGGCGAGGCATGCGAAGGCGACGAACGTCCCGACCGACGCGATGAGCCAGAAGACGTTCTGCACCCGGAAGGTCGTCTTCGTCCCGCGGATCAGGATGATCGTCATCAGCGCGATCATCGAGAAGCCGCCGAGGAAGGTCCACACCTTGTCCGTCTGGAACGCGGTGCCCCAGTCGGTGAACGCCTGGATCCCCAGCATCGCGCCGAGGCTGGTGAGGACCGGTCCGAGCGCGGCGACCGCGAAGTAGCGCGCCCAGAACGTCGCGCCAATCATCGCGGAGAGCGCAGCACCGAAGTTGGACACGAGCGCGAGCGGCGGCGAGAGGATGCGGCTGACCCACACGTAGTCGCCGCCCGTGCGCGGCATGCTCGAGGCGAGCAGCGACATCATGACCAGCACCGGGATGTTGATCACGAAGCAGATCAGCGTCACGGCGACGAAATCGGCCTGCGGGAAGAGCGACAACGCCCAGAACAGGCCGAAGGCGAGCGTGGCACCGACCGGCGCCGAGAACACCGCGTTGAAGATCGTTGCGTCAAGCGCCGAGGCCTCGCGAACCAGGCCCGTGCTCTGGCGGACGAACAAGCCTCCTCGCCCGCCTTGGCTACTGGATGCCACCACGTTCCTCCGATCCATCCCGGGCGCGTGCGCCGTCCGGCGCACTGCGCCCCCTCGGCCCGCATTCGAACACAACCGAACAACTTTCGTCAACGGGTTTTGTGCGGTATAACAACTTGCGATGTCCGATCCTGATGCAATCCACCGGTCCCCGCGCCCTGGCCGTGTCGCCGTCGACCGGCGTCACCTGATCCTGGAACGCGTCGCCGACGAGCAGACCATCCAGGTCGGCGAATTCGCGCGCGAGCTCGGCGTGAGCGAGATGACGATCCGCCGCGACATCCGGCTCCTCGAACGGGACGGGTTCCTGCGCCAGACCTATGGCGGTGCGACGGCCCACCTGACGCGCAATCTCGACGTGGCGTTCAACGCGCGTGCCCTCCAGCACTCCCGCGAGAAGCGGCTCATCGCCATCCGGGCCGCGACGCTGGTCGAGGGCCTCTCGACCGTGTTCCTCGGGGTCGGCACCACAATCGAGCAGTTCGCCCGCTACCTCCACGCCCGTCCCGAGCTCACGGCCGTGACGCCCTCGCTCGTCACCGCGAGCCTGCTCGGCACGCGGGCCCTCCGCACGGTCGCGCTCGGCGGGACCGTGCGCCGTGACGACCTCACCGCGGTCGGTCCCATCGCCGTCGCGACCCTTGCCCGCTACCGGTTTGAGGTCGCGGTGATCGGTGCCGGCGGGTTCTCGGCACGTTGGGGCCTCACGGAGATCAGCGACGACGAGGCGGAGATCCAGCGCGTCGCCATCGCCCGCGCCGAGCGCGTCATCGTGCTCGCGGACGGCTCCAAGGTGGGCCGGGCCGCAACCTCGGTCGTCGCGCCCGCCGAGGCTGCCCACACCCTGGTCACCGACGCCTCCGCCCCGGCGGCCGAGCTGGCCGCGCTCCGCGGCCTGGGCGTCAATGTCGTCATCGCCACCGCCGACGTCGCCACCGGGCCCACCACCCACGAGGATAAGACCAGCCGGGGAACCCCGAGCACAAGGAGCTGACCATGGACCAGATGGAGCGAACGTTCGGCGTCCGCAAGCCGGTGATCGCGATGCTGCACCTCACCGGCCTCCCGGGGCGGCCGTGGCACGACGTCGCCGCGGGCATGGACCGCTGCGTCGAGATCGTGGGGCGCGACCTGCGCATCCTCCAGGACGCCGGCGTGGACGGCGTCATGTTCTGCAACGAGCAGGACCTTCCGTACCAGCTCAAGGTCGGACCGGAGATCGTCGCCGCGATGGCATCGGTCGTCGGCCAGCTCAAGGGCGAGGTGAAGGTCCCCTTCGGCGTCAACCTCTTGTGGGACGCCATCGCGAGCCTCGCCGTCGCCCGCGCGACCGGCGCCGCGTTCGTGCGCGAGGTCATGACCGGTGTCTACGAGAGCGACCTCGGCATGATCGAGCCGTCGTTCGGCGACATTGGCGGGTATCGCACGGCAATCGGCGCGACTGACGTACTCCTGTTCGACAACATCCAGCCGGAGTTCGCCTCCGCCATCGGCAGCCGGACGGTCGCGGACCGCGCGAAGGGCGCCGCGTTCCTGGGCGCCGACGCGATCCTGATCAGCGGCCCTGCGGCCGGGACCCAGTTCGACATGGGCCACCTGCGGGCGGCGAAGGATGCCGTGCCCAACACGCCGGTCATCGCGAACACGGGCGTCCGGGCGGAGACGATCGACGACATCTTCAAGGTCGCGGACGGCGCCATCGTCGGGACCAGCCTCAAGCGCGACGGGAACACCTGGAACGAGGTTGAGCCGGACCGGGCGAAGCGACTCATGGACGCCGCCGGGCGGGCCCGCGCAGCCGCAGGCTGACCGCCGTCATGGGCCGCAAGACGCGCGTCTACTTCGCAACCGACCTGCATGGGTCGTCCAAGTGCTTCCGCAAGTTCCTCAACGCGGGGCCAACGTACGGCGCCGACGTCCTCGTCCTCGGCGCGGACCTCGGCGGCAAGGCGATCCAGGGCCTCAGCCGCGGGAGCGGCAGCCGATGGCACGCCCGGTTCATCGGGACGGACTACGACGTCGACGAGGGCCCGGACCTCGAGGCGCTGGAGAAGCTCATCGAGGACCACGGCTATTACCCGTATCGCGAGGAGCCGGGCGAGCTTGCGGTCCGCCAGGCCGACGGCACGCTCGACGCCCTGTTCCTCGACCTCATGGCGCGGCGCCTGACCGCGTGGATGGCGCTGGCCGACGAGCGGCTCCGGCCGAAGGGGATCCCGCTGTTCACGATGCTCGGCAACGACGACCCCATCGAGCTGCGCGGCATCCTCGAGGCGGCACCGTGGGGGACCCACGCCGAGGGGCGGGTGCTACCGCTCGACGACGACCACGAGCTCGTGTCGTGGGGCTACTCGAACCTGACGCCGTTCAACAGCCACCGCGAGCAGCCGGAGCCCGCCCTCGCCGCCTCGATCGCCGAGATGACCGTCCAGCTCCGGGACCCGTCACGAGCCATCTTCAACCTCCATGTCCCGCCGTACGACTCCGGCCTCGATGAGGCACCGGTCCTCGACGCGACACTGACCGTCCAGCAGCAGGCCGGCCAGGTGAAGTTCGGGCCGGCCGGGTCGACGGCCGTGCGTGAGGCAATCGAGCAGATCCAGCCGATGCTGGGCCTCCACGGCCACATCCACGAGTCGGCGGGGATCCGCCGGATCGGACGGACGATCGCGATCAACCCCGGCAGCGACTACGCCACGGGCGCCCTCAACGGCACGCTCGTGACGCTGGAGCGGGACAAGGTGACGAGCCACCAGCTGGTCCGGGGATGAGCGGGAGCGATGTCCTGGTCGCGATCGACGTCGGGACATCGAGCGCCCGGGCGGCGGCCTTCGACCTCGCGGGCGACCGCTTCCTCGAGGTCCGGCGGCCCTACCCGACGTCGTCGCCGCAACCACAGTGGTCGGAGCAGTCGGCGACCGCCTGGGTGAACGCGTCGCTCGCCGCGCTGGGCGACCTGGTCACGCGGCTGGGGCACGGGGCAAAGGTCCACGGCATCTCGCTCACGGGCCAGTGCCCGTCCGTGGCGCTCCTCGACGCGCGCGGCCGGCCGCTCGGACCGGGCCTCACGTACCGCGACAACCGGGCGGCGGCGGAGGCGGCCGAAATCCGCGAGCGCTTCGGCGGCGCGGCCATCCACTCCCGCACCGGCCACCTGCCCGCCGCCTTCCACATCGCGCCCAAGCTCCTCTGGATCGCCCGTCACGAGCCGGAGCGCTGGGCGGCGGCGAGGCTCGCGCTCCAGCCTCGGGATCTCGTGGTCCTGGCGCTCACGGGCGAGGCGGTCACGGATGGCTCACACGCCGCGGCCACGCTCGTCCATGACCTGCGCGGCCGGCGCTGGGACGCCGGGCTGCTCGATGCGCTCGGGTTCCACCATGACCTGTTCCCGCGCCTTGGCCTCTCCGACGAGGTGGTCGGCACGCTGCGACCCGCGGTCGCCGCCCGGATAGGGCTCCCGCCCTCCACGCCGATTGTGTTGGGTGGCGCGGACAGCCAGGCATGCGCGTTCGGGGCGGGGGTCGTCGACGCGGGTGCCGTGTCCGAGATGGCCGGCTCGTCGACATGTCTCAACGCGGTCGTCGCCGAGCCCCTCGACGTGCTCGACGTCACCCACTACCCCCACGTCGTCGCCGACGCGTTCACGACCGAGACCGGGATCAACACGACCGGGTCGGCCGTCGCGTGGGTCGCGGACCGGCTCTACGGCGGGCGCCGATCGCGTGCGGGCGGGACCGACTTCGCGGCCCTCGACGCGGAGGCGGCGGCCGTGCCGCCGGGCGCGGACGGGCTCCGTTTCCTGCCCGTCCTCGCGGACGGCGAGCGCAACGACCCCTCGATCCGCGGCGCGCTCACCGGCCTGTCGCTCCGCCACGGCCGGGCGGAGGTCGCGCGCGCGGTGCTCGAAGGCGTCGCCTTCGCGATCCGTGCCCAGCTCGAGCTCCTGCGCGACGGCGGCCAGCCCGTGACGGAGCTCCGCGTCTCCGGGGGTGACGCACGGCTGGGGACGTGGAACCGGATCAAGGCCGACGCAACGGGGCTTGTCGTGCGGACGATCCCGGGCGACGCGGCCGTCACCGGGGTCGCGATGCTGGCCGGGATCGGGGCCGGCATCTACCGCGATTCGGCGGCCGCCATCGACGCCTGCGTGCACCCCGATGCCCCACTCAGGCCGGACGCGACGGTGGCCGAAGCATACGCGAACGCATACGGTGGCTGGCTCGAGCTTGCCGCGTCCGCGGTGGTCCGGCGCCAGGAGGGCTAGGGATGGAGCTCCGTCTCGGGATCAACACCTGCTTCGCGGTGAAGCGCTGGCCGCGGCCCGGGGACTGGGCGCCGGTCGTCCGCGACCGGCTAGGCCTCCGGCTTGTGCAGCACTCGTTCGATCTCGTCGACCGCGACGCCGACGACCCCTCGGCCTTCCGGGCCGCCGTCAAGGCGGCCGGCCTGGAGGCGGCATCGACGTTCACGGGCCTGGCCGCGTACTCTTCGAACCTGTTGCTGCACCCGTCCGCGGACGCCCGTGCCGCGGCGGAGTCGTGGTTCGGCTGGGCGGTGGGTTGGACGGCCGAAGCGGGCGCGACCGCGACCGGCGGGCACGTCGGTGCGTTCTCGGTCGCGGACTGGGAGGACGCAGCGGCGCGCCGCGTGCGCTGGGAGGGGCTGCGGGCGGCGCTGGGCCGGATCGCCGGATCCGCGCGTCGCGCTGGCCTCGAGATGCTCGTGGTGGAGAACCTCGCGGCGGCGCGGGAGCCGTCGACGATGGCGATGATCCGCGAGCTGGCCACCGACGGCGATGCCGACCGTGTGCCCGTCCGGCTGTGCCTCGACGTGGGACACATGTGCGTGCCGGGCACGGCCGGGGCGGACCGGGACCCGTACGCGTGGCTCCGGTCGATGGCGCCCGTCGCCGGCCAGGTCCAGCTCCAGCAGTCGGACGCAGACGGAGACCACCACTGGCCGTTCACGCCGGCACGCAATCGCGAGGGTCGGATCGACGCGGACCGCGTCATCGACGCCCTGAGCGAGGGCGGCACCGGCCGGATGGACCTCCTGCTGGAGGTCATCCCAACGTTCGAGCAGCCGGACCACGAGGTCTTGGACGACCTCGACGCGTCGGTCGACTACTGGCGCGAGGCCCTGGCCCGCCATGGTGTGCTCGCCGCGGAGGTGACCGGCGAGCCCTGACTGGGGTTAGTGCCGGACCTCCTCGGGGGTCTCGTACCAGCGCACGCGCTCGCCGACACGGGCCCGAGCCTTCCAGCCCACCGACTTGGGCGCGGCATCGATCGCGGCCAGCAACGCGGCCGCCTGGACGCCGGCATCGTGCGGGGCGCCGTCCGGCACACGCCGGGTGACCTCGTCGGCGACGCCGCGCAGGTTCCGTTCGATGGTGTGGCAGAGCCCCCAGTCGGACGCGGCCAGGCCCGCGACCCGCCGCCGGTCGATGGTCACGGGATCCTCCCGGTCCGCGATCTCGTGGTCGGCCAGCAGGCACGCGATGTCGCCGAGGTCCTTGGCGTTGATCTCCCAGATCTGCAGCTTGGTCATCAGCAGGTCGGCGAGGGTCAGTGTCGGGCCCGTCCCGGCGAGGCGCCCGCGGAGGTCAATCCGGTGGGACATCCGAACCTCGTCGATCACGACGTCGATCGGCCACCGGCCATCGGGGTGACCGAAGTTGAGCCGCGTCGCGCCGTGGATGGCGTTGAACAGCTTCTCCTGGACGTAGCCCGCCGCTTCCAGGAAGGCCGTGGCTCGGCGGGCGTCACCCTTGGAGACCGCGAGGTCGAAGTCGCCGTACGGGCGCTCGAACGGCGGCCGCCGGACCGAGGGCGACACCAGCCAGATGGCGACGCCGCCCATGAGGCGGAGAGCCAGCCCGTTCGCCAGCGCGGCGCGGCCGATCCGCTCGCCCTCCGCGCGGACATCGTCGAGGGGAGTGGGATCGACGGTGAAGGTGGCCGTCCCTCGGTCGCTCACACTCCCACACCCGAGGGCGAGCCTGCACGACAGGGAGCAGGCGGGCGAGGGCGGTTCATGGGTGGGTCTCCGGTACGGGGCCTCCGGCCGATTGTAGCCCGCACACCGGCCCGGTCCGCGTGGCCGGCCGCGCCGTCAGATCGTGAGGACGATCTCCGCGAGCGAGCCCAGGACGACGTGCGCGCCGGCCGCGGCGAGATCCGTCTCGGTCCGCTCCGGCACCCCGACGACGAAGAGCCCGGCGGTGGCCGCGGAACGCACGCCCATCGGCGAGTCCTCGAACGCCACGGCATCCCCGGGCGCCACGCCGAGGATCCGGCATGCCTCCGCATAAACGTCGGGGAGCGGCTTCGCGCGGCCCATGTCCATCCCCGAGACGACGACCGGGATCGCGAGCCCCACGGCGTCGAGCGCCTGGCGCACGAGCGCGGCCGTCGTGTTCGACGCAACCGCCATCGGGATCCGGCCCGCGAGGCCGTCGACCAGCGCCCTCGCCCCGGCATGCAACGGCGCGCCCGCGGAGTAGTGGGCGAGCATGATCTCGCCGATCTCCCGCTCGATCGCCGCGGCCGCCAGCCCGAGCCGGTCCGCGTACGCGGCCGCCGTGTCCACCAGCGCCCGCCCGTGCGAGGCAACCAGGTCGGCCTCGCTGAACGTGTCGCCGTGGCGCTCGAGCAGCTCGCGCTCGGCGTCGTGCCACATCGGCTCCGAGTCCAGCAGCAGGCCGTCCATGTCGAAGACGGCGGCGCGGAAGCGGCCGGGGAGGAGGAGCGGGGCTGGCGCGACGGGCGTGGACAAGAAGCGGCCTCGAGCGGGTGGGTCGCCCCGATTGTAGGGCGAGCCTCAGAACTGCCAGCTCGGCGGCCACGCCCCAAAAATCGATGATCCGGGGACGCAACCAATTCCGGGGCGCACGCGTCACACGGGGGTGAACACGCACCTGATCCACCGGACACGCCACCCAGTCGCCCTCGAGCTCCTCCTGCGGCTGGCGGCGGTCGCGCTGGTGACGATCGTGATCCTCGGCCTCCTGCCCGAGATCGCGGAGGCGGCCACGTAACACGCGGTTGTCGCGTCGACCTGGGAGTCACGAGACGATCGAACGGCGGCGGCTCTTGCGATGGGAGCCGCCGACCTGGCCACCGGGCCCTGGGCAGCCCGGTGACCCACCGAAAGGACCCTCGCCGCTGGGGCGGCGGGGGTCCTTTTCCATCCCCGGACGACGAGCCGCTTACCATGGACCTGATGCACATCCTCATCCTCACGCACCCCCCCGTCCGCACTCTCGCCACCCTCGCGCTCGCGGGCGTCCTCGCCGGCGCGCTCGCCGCGTGCGGAGGTCCCGCGCCATCGGCATCCCCGGCATCGGCTGCCCCGTCGACGACACCTGCCACAACGCGCCCGCCGGCCTCGGCCGCCGTCGACCCGACGCCCATCGCCACGACCGCCCCCGAGCTGACGCCCGTCCCCGGCGCGACCGACGAGCCGATCCCGCCCGCGGGCGGCGGCGGTACGATCGTCATCGGGTGGGGCACGATCCTCGATGCGGTCCCGGAGGGCTTCCCGGTCTTCCCGAACGCCTCGCCCACGCAG
>JANNHX010000539.1:0-4157 GCA_031404615.1 Chloroflexota bacterium | reverse complement strand
GCTGCTGGCGCCCTGCGGAATCGTGACGCTCGGCGGGACGGACGCGACCGCCGGGTTGGTGCTTCCCAGGTGCACGATCGCCCCTCCGGGGCCGGCGATGAAGCCGCTTCCCGCCGTCGCGACCGTCGCCTGCACCGTTCCTCCGCCCTGCACCGTCGGGGCGCTGAGGCTGAACGGACCGAGCTCAAGGGGGGACTCGGACGGCACGACGGCGACCCACCACCCCTGTGCCGAGCCCCCGTAGGTCCCCACGATCGCGGCGCTCACCACCCTCGTGGCGTCGACGGTCGTCGCAGCGAAGGTCGCGCTCGACGCTCCCGCCGGCACGGTGACGCTCGCGGGGACGCCGACGCGGTCGGGGTACTGGCTGGCCAGTGTGACCACGGCGCCGCCCGGCGGAGCCGCCTCGTGGAGCGTCACCGTGCCGGTGGAGCCCCCACCTCCCACGGCGATCTCGGGGCTCATGACCAGGCTCTTGAGCCCGGTGCCCGAGGACGGTGGGGGGGGAAGCGGGGTGCCGGGCGGTGGGATCGGGGCGGCCGGGGAGCCGTTCTTCGTCTCCAGGCTCCGGACGCTGGACCATGGTCCGGCGGTTGCGCCGCTGAACGCCCGCACGCGCCACCTCCAGGTTCGCTCCCCGGAGAGCGTCGCGACGCGCCGGTTGGTCGTGAGACCGGATGCGGTGATCTTGTTGGTGCTGTTGAAGTTGGTGGTGGTGTCCACCTCGAAGGTGTAGCTCGTGGCGCCCGCGACGTGGTTCCAGGCGAACGTGACGGCGCCCGGGGCGTAGCGCCCGCCGTTTGCGGGACTGGTCAGGGTGGGCGCTGTCAGCGCGGTCGTGGTCGCCTGCTGGAGCCGGAAGGTCCGGACGGGCGACCATGGACCCAGGTTGCCCGCGCCGTCGAGGGCCTGGACCCGCATCGAGAAGGTGAAGCTCAGGCCGCAGCAGTAGAACTCCGAGTCGAAGGACGTCGGCGACCACGGCTCGTACCAGTCGTCGAGCTCCGCCAGGAAGTCGTGCCGGAACTCGGGGTTGGGGCTCACCTGGACGTGGTAGGACGCGATCCCGGAGGCGTCGCTGACGTCCGACCAGTCGTAGGCGATGCTCGCGCCCGTCGAGGGGGTTGCGGTGAATATCATCCCCTCGGTCGGCCAGCTGATGGCAGGCGCCGGGGGCGGCGTCGTGTCGGTCGACGCCTGCGGATCGAGGGTGAGCTTCGTGACGAAGATGTCCTCCGCGATCGTCCCGGGGGAGTCACCGTCGCTCGGCTTGCCATCCCCTGCGTACACGGTGTCGAATGCACCGGGCGTGACTGGGAAGTCGATCGAGTTCGTGATGCCGGCGGCGACCACGGAGTTGCCGCCCGCGTGAACGACCTCGAGGGCGACCTCGCCCCACGAGGCTCCGAGGGCCGTTCCGTACAGGAGCGCGCCCCCGTCGGCGGAGATCTTCGCGACGTAGGCATCCGCGATGCTCTGGTAGCCGACCCCGCTGCCCGGGATCCGATCGTACGCGCGCTCGGTGGTCGGCGGATCCTCGACGGCGGTGCCCCCGACGATGATCGCGGCCCCGGCGGAGTCCACGACCACGTCGTTGGCGTTGGTGTTGCCGGGGCCTCCGAAGAGCGTGGACCACAGCAGGGACCCCGGCCCGCCCGCAGGGACCCGGAACCGGGCGACCCAGCCCATCGTGGCTTCGATGGGGGAAAAGTGCACGCGCTGAAGCGCGCCCGGCGTCGTCGGGAAGTCCCCGGAGCGGGTGAAGCCGCTGAGCGTCACGAGCGTCGGGTCCGCCGGGTCCAGGGCGATGCCGTTGCCCGCCTCGATGTGCTGGTCGCCGCCCATGAACGTCGAGTACTGGAGGTCGGAGGCGCCCATTCCGTTGAGTCTGAGTCGCGCGAAGAAGCCGTCCCGCCAGCCGGTGCCGGAGCCCGGGTGCGCGTTGGTCCGGTCGAACGCGTCGGCCGTCAGCGGCATGCTCGCCCCGCCGGCGTCGGGCGCCCACGAGTGCCCGGTGATGTTGACCGCGCCGTCGGAGCCGACGGCCATGTCGAAGACGTCCTCGATGCTGTCCCCGCCGAAGAACGTCGAGTAGGTCAGCTGGGTCCCGTTCGGCGAGAAGCGGGACACGAAGACGTCCTTGCCGCCATTGGTGGTCCGGTCGAAGGCCCCGGCCGTGGTCGGAAAGCCGGTGCCCGCGGTGGTGCCGGCGACGATCGGATTGCCAGCCGGGTCGTACCCGGCGCGCGCGACGATGTCCTGACCCGTGACCGGGTCGCCGGCCAGGTAGGTCCCGAAGATCGGCCCGCCCCCGTTTGCGTTGAACCGGATGACGTAACCGTCGTAGTCGCCGAAGTCGAAGGGGTTGGCGGGGTTGCCGGGCGGTGTCCGATCGAACGCACCGGCGGTCGTCGGGAAGTCCCAGGAGTTGGTCTCACCCACGACCAGGGGGTTGCCGGCCGGGTCGACGGCCACGTCCATGACCGTGTGCACGTTGGCGCCGCCGAAGAACGTGGCGTAGCGGAGCGCGCTGCCGTCGGAGCTCAGGCGCGCGACGAAGGGGGTGCCCGACGCCCGGATGCCCCCGGTCGCGGGGAACTCAGGCGAGCGCGTGTGCCCGCCGATCACGAGGTCGCCGGTGCCGTCGGTGGTCCGCACCATGCTGCCGAGCGTCTCGTCGCCGCTGCCGCCGAGGAACGTCGACCAGTCGATGCCCGGGTCGATCACCAGCGGGAACGACGGGTCGCGGCCGGAGACCGAAAAGCCGTAGCTCGTGCCGTTCATCAAGCGGAATCGACTCGCGACCGCGCGCCGGACCCCGCCGGGCAGGATCTGCCAACTGCGCGGCCGTGACTGGCGGAGCGTCCCCGCCGGGCCGGTGATGAGCAGGTCGCCGGTCGGCGCGATGCGTATGCCGCGTGCCCCGTCGACGCGGATCACGATCCGGTCGAGGTCTGCCCCAGGGGCGACGAGCGCGTCGTACTCGAGCGTGCCGTCGCCCTGCCGGACGCGGACGTCGATACCGGGGTAGAGCCCGTCGTATCGGACCGCCCCGAAGGAGGGCACCCCGCTCTGCCAGCGCGACGGGTCGTCGCCGAACACGAAGTTGTAGGTGCCCGGGCGCCTCGCCTCGGGGGTGACGGTCGCGGCGGCCGCCCCGACGAACCCCAGCGCGAGCCCGCGACCGCCGGGCCCGGCGACGCGCAGGCCGTCCCGCTCGACGGCCAGCGACAGCTCGCCTCGGCGCGCGACGAAGAGCGCGGTCGGCGCATACTGGCCGCGGTTCTCGACGAAGTCCGCGGGCAGGGAGACTGACGTGTTGGCTCCCTGCGATGCGAGATCCAGGGACCTCGTCGTGCCCTGCACGATCCAGACTGCTGCGAGGAGCGCAACCACGAGCGCCGAAACGACGCTTGGCGCCACCCCGCTGGGTCCGCGACCTCCCGAAACCAGGACGCGCGTGGGTGAACAGAGCCGGAGTCGCAGCATCATGACGCAGCTTTTCGTCTGGAGTTCAACGTCGTCTTGGCTGCCGCGCAGAGACGGCGGGCGGGTCCGAGGGATCAGTCGAGTCGTGTTCGGCGTCCGCATCGCTACCTCACTTCGAACCTCCGTACGGCCGACCATACGCCGGGGGTGCCGGAGGCGTCGTTGGCGCGTACGCGGAACCACATGCGGGTGACGGGGAGCGTGCTCGTCGAATACGTCGAGGGGGTGACCGTTGGGCCGGCGATGAGCGAGGGGAAGGTGTCTTGGTCGTCGATCTGGACGGTGTAGGTGGCGGCGCCGGTGACGTCTGACCAGTCGAAGGTGATCGTCTGGCCCGCGTCGAATCGCGCATCGTTTGCGGGCAAGATGAGCGTCGGGGCCGCGAGCGTCCCGGTGGAGGCGGGGTTGACGGTCAGGCTCGCGGTGCGGCTGACTCCGCCGGCGGTGGCGGTGATCGTGGCGGTCGTTCGCGCGGTTACCGATGTCGTAGTTGCGGGGAACGTCGCGCTGGTGGCTCCGGCGGCGACGGTGACGCCGGCCGGGACGGCTGCGGACGTGCTCGAGCTCGCCAGCGAGACGGAGACTCCACCGCTTGGGGCCGCGCTGGTCAGGGTGACGGTTCCGGTCGAGGACGAGCCCCCGGTGACGCTCGTGGGTGAGAGGCTCAC
>JANNHX010000538.1:0-4288 GCA_031404615.1 Chloroflexota bacterium | reverse complement strand
CGTGGAGAAGATCCGCGTCATGGAGCCCAGCCTCGACGCCGGGGCGACGGCCGAGCGCGAGGCCTGGGCCCACGAGTGCCTCGACGGCATCCTCGACGTGCGGATGCAGGGCCTGTCCGGCTGGAACGGCGACGACCTGACGTTCGCCCTGTGGGACGACATCGAGACGTTCCGCGGCACCGAACCCATCCTGCTCGACTTCATGGACCTGCCCGAGCACCTCCACGCGATCGCGGAGCGGATGACCGAGGTCCGTATCGCCGAGATGAAGATCCTCGAGGCGAAGGGCTTGCTGGGCTACGGGATGCAGCGCATCCACTGCACCGGCGCCCACACGACCGAGCTGCCGAAGGAGGGCTTCGACCCGGCCCGGCCGCGCGCCATCGACAACTGGACCGTCGGCCGCAGCCAGCTGTTCGTGTCGGTGGGCGACGCCACGTTCGACGAGTTCGTGCCGCAGTACTACGCCCGCTGGTTTCAGTACTTCGGCCTCGGCTACTTCGGCTGCTGCGACCCGCTGCACAACCGGATCGACTCCGTGCGCAAGATCCCGAACGTGCGCAAGATCTCGGTGAGCGCCTGGGCGAAGGTCGCCAAAGCGGCCGAGAACATCGCGGGCGACTTCGTATTCAGCCGCAAGCCCAACCCCGCCATGGTGGCCATGGACGCCTGGGTGCCCGAGATCGCCGAGAAGGACTTCCGCGAGGTGCTCGCGGCCACGCGCGCCAACGGCTGCCCCGTCGAGTTCACGCTCAAGGACATCAGCACCTGCCGCAGCGACCCGAAGCGTCTCTGGGACTGGTGCGAGATCGCGGAGCGGATGACGCGCGCCTGAGCCGTCCGCCCATCCGGGCAACGAGCGCCGGGACCCTCACGCGGTCGCCCGGGGCGTGGCCACACAACGACCAGCTGCGTGGTATCCCGACGCGACTGCGATGAGTTGGCCACGCAACGATGAGGTGCGTGGTACGGCCGGCTGATCGCCGAGATCCTGGCCAGCGACCGCTGTGGCGCGTGGTCGGCCACCTGCTCCTGGCCGTAGACGCAGCCCATCGGTAGGTGGCAACGTCGGACGGGGCTGGCGCCGTCGGCCCCAGGGTGCGCGGCCCCGAACGGGCGCGTCGGGCCGCGGTCGGGTGGCCAGGTCGCGGCGTATGACGCACCCCATCGGTAGGTGGCCAACTCGTGCGGGTGCGGGTCCAGCGACCTGCGGGTGCGGGTCCAGCGACGTGCGGGTGCGGGTCCAGCGACGTGTGCGCCCCGGCGCTCAGCCCCCGTGATCAGCCCCCGGTGAACGGCGCCGCGATCGCGACCGCCTCGGCGGCAGCCTCGCGGATGGCGTCCCAGCGGCCCTCGCGGATCGCCTCGGACGGCGCGAGCCACGTCCCGCCGCAGGCGGTGACGCAGGGCAGCGCGAGGTAGTCGGCGAGGTTGCCCGGGTTGACGCCGCCGGTTGGCATGAACCGTGCCGCCCGGTACGGCGCCGAGACCGCGCGCAGGTACCGCGCGCCGCCGGCGGCCTCGGCCGGGAAGAACTTGACGAGCTCGATGCCCAGCGCGAGCGCCCGCTCGATCTCCGTGGGCGTCACGGCGCCCGGGATCATCGGCACCGCGTGCAGCGTCGTGCGCTCCACGACCGACGGGTTGAGCCCCGGGGCCACGATGAACGCCGCGCCCGCGAGGAGCGCCCGGTCCACCGTCGCCGCATCCAGCACGGTGCCGGCGCCCACGAGCACGTCCGGCAGCGCGGCCCGGATCGCGGCGATCGCGTCGGCGGCCGCCGCAGTCCGGAAGGTCACCTCGATGACCGGGAGGCCGCCGTCCGCGAGGGCCGAAGCGAGGGCCACGGCATCGCCGGCGTCGTCGATCGTCACGACCGGGATCACGCCCCAGGCGCCCAGCCGCACCGCCAGCTCGCGCGCGTTCATGCGGGGACCCCCACGACCCGGTCGAGGAACCCGTCGTCGACGCGCCCGTCGCGGATCGCCGCCCGGTAGGCCTCGATGGTCAGGCGCACGCCGTCGGCGAGCGGCGTGAGCGGCTGGGTCCCCAGTGCCGCATCGAGCGGTGCGCCGTCGAATGCCTCGGGGAAGGGGAGCGAGGCATCGCCGTGCGTGATCCGGCCACGGGCCCAGGGCTCCAGCGCCTCGATCGCCGCGATGATCTCGTCGACGCTGATCCGCGGCCCGCCCAGGCTGAACACCTCCGCGCCCCCGCGGTCGGATCGGGCGGCCGCGACGAACGCGCTCGCGACGTCCTCCACGTACTGGAACTGGGCGGCCCCGCCGAAGTCGATCCGGTACGGGCGGCCCGCGGCGGCCGCCATCATCGCGACCGTCGGCCGCGAGGTCACGCCCTGGTCACGCCCTGGACCGTAGGCCGAGTGCGGCCGCAGGCCGATGCTCGAGATCCCGTCGTTGGCGTGGTAGACCCGGGCCGTCTGCTCGTTCGCGACCTTGTACACGCCGTAGTGCGCGGTGGGGTACAGCTCCGCGTCCGGCCCAAGGACCGTCTCCGGGTACCGGGTCTTCGGCCCGTAGACGGCGGCGCTGCTCGCGTACACGAGCCGGCCGATGCCGAGGCGCTTGGCAAGCTCGAACATCGTCACCGTCCCCTGGACGTTGACCCGGGCCCCGGCGATGGGATCCGCCGCGCAGAACGGGAACTGCATCGCGGCGAGGTGGACCAGGCGCGTGACGCCCGACCGGCGCGCGAGGCCCTCGACGAACGCGAGGTCCACGACGTCGCCCTCGACGACCTCCACCCCGGCCAGCTCGGCCTCGGTCAGGATCAGGCGCAGCCGGTCGAGCCGGTTGCGGGACGAGAGCACCGTCACGGGCGCCCCCTCCCGGACCAGGTGGCGGACGACCCACGAGCCGATGCAGCCCGTGCCGCCGGTGACCAGGAACCGCTCGTCCATCACGCTGCGCTCCAGCTTTGAAGGGTGGGGGAGGGCCGGTGGAGGCAGCGGCCTCAGCGGCCTACGCGACCTTGGTGAAGGCGACGATCTCCATGCCGCCGTGCAGCTCGTTGAGCGCCGGCTGGAGCCCCTGGTGGACCTCGCTCACGCGCCAGGCCACCGCATTGTCCGCGGCCTCCCAGCGGAAGACCATCTGGTAGCGCTCGGCATGCTCGGCCTCGCGGAGGAGGGAGCACTCGATGAGCCCCGGCATCTCGAGGACCGGCGGACGATAGGCATCGGTGAAGAACCGCTCGAAGTCCGCGGTCCGGTCGGGATGGACGCTGAACGTGATGTGGCGCTCGATCACCGGGACTCTCCTGCTGGCGGAAGGTCAATTGGTCTGGCCGAAGGTCAATTGGTCTGACCAGTTGACGACTTTATCAGATGGCGTCTAGCATCCACCACAGGTTCCGGACCCGGGACCCGCACGACACCGCACCGAGGGAGCCCGTGGCCACAGCGCCGCCTGCCGCCGATCGCGCCGCCGATGCCGGTCCGGGCTGGCCCCAGTTCGCGGTCCTGGACCGCAGCACGCTCCCGGAGGAGATCGCGAACCGACTCCTGGAGCTGATCCGCGCCCAGGAGCTGCGCCCCGGCGACAAGCTGCCGGCCGAGCGGAACCTCGCCGCCCTGATGCAGGTCAGCCGGCCTGTGCTGCGCGAGGCCCTGCGGGCGCTCGCGATCATGAAGGTCGTCGAGATCCGCCAGGGGGCGGGCACCTACATCACGGCGCTCGAGCCCCAGCAGCTCGTGTCGCACCTGGACTTCGTGTTCAGCAAGGACACCGTGGCGCTCGCCCAGGTCATCGAGACGCGGCGGGTCGTGGAGCTGGGCAACGTGCGGCTGGCGGCCACGCGGATCTCGCCCGAGGGCCTGGCGCGGCTCGACGTCCTGCTCGCGGAGCTGCGCGACTCGCTCGACGATGCGGACCGCTTCAGCACCACCGACATCGCGTTCCACGACGTCATCTCGGGCGCCGCGGGCAACTTCCTGCTGGCCCAGTTCATGAGCATCATCAACACGCTGGGCAAGGTCAGCCGCGAGCGGACGGGCGCGAGCCGCGCGGTCCGCGAGCACGCGCTGCGCGACCACCGGCGCGTCGTGGCGGCGCTGCGCGCGGGCGACCCGGACGCGGCCGCGTCGGCGATGGGGGAGCACCTGGACCACGTCGAGGAGGCGCTCAACTCCGTGGCCGCGCCGCCCGTGGCCGCGCCGCCCGTGGCCGCGACGCCCGTGGCCGCGCCGCCCGTGGCCGCGACGCCCGTGGCCGAGGCGGCGCGGTGAACGTCCACGGGACGCACCGCTTCGCCGCGCCGCGGGAGCGCG
>JANNHX010000537.1:0-1693 GCA_031404615.1 Chloroflexota bacterium | reverse complement strand
GGAGATGCTCATCGCGGCCCGCGCGATGAAGGAGTCGCTCGCGATCCTCGAGCCGCTCCTCGCCAGGGCCGGCATCAAGGCCGCCCACAGCGCGGTCATCGGCACCGTCGAGGGCGACCTGCACGACATCGGCAAGAACCTGGTCGGGATGATGTGGAAGGGCGCCAACATCGAGGTCATCGACCTCGGCGTCAACGTGTCGGCCGCCGCGTTCGCCGCGGCCGTCGTCGAGCACCGGCCGGACCTCGTCGGCATGTCGGCCCTGCTCACGACCACGATGCCCCGGATGCGGGCCGCGGTCGAGGCCGTCAAGGCCACGGGCGTCCCTGTCAAGATCGTCGTCGGTGGCGCCCCGGTCACGCCCGAGTTCGCGACCGAGACCGGCGCCGACGGGTTCGCGCCGGACGCGGGCTCCGCCGTGGACGTGGCCCTCGAACTGATCGCCGCCTCGTAGCCCCCGGAGCGCTGGAGCCACCGCCATGAGCATGTTCGCCACCTTCGGGACCGCCGACTCAATCGAGCGCAAGCCGTCCACCCTCGCGAAGCTGGACCGGGTCACCAGGACCTTCCGGCACGAGGAGGCGGACCGCGTGCCGATCACCGACTTCTTCTGGGGCGGGTTCCGCGACCAGTGGCGGAAGGACCTCGGGCTGCCGGCCGACGCGGACCCCTACTACCACTACGACCTCGACTTCATCGTCACCGTCCCCAACATGGACCCCCATATCCGGACGTTCGAGACGATCCACGAGGACGCCGAGGAGGTCGTGGTCAAGACCGGGTTCGAGACCACGATCCGCAAGCGCTTCGACCTGCCGATGCCCGAGCAGGTGAGCTGGGAGACGGACACGATCGAGAAGCTCGAGGCCTTCGAGTTCGACGACCCCTGGGACCGCCGCCGCTACTTCGAGGCCGGCGACAACCAGCTCGCGGGCGTCGGCGACGGGTTCGAGCGCAACAGCCCGCCGTGGGTCGAGACGGTCAGGTCGCTGTACGCCGACTTCCCGGTCTACGGAAGCGTCATGGAGTCGTCCGAGATCTGCACTCGACTCCTGGGCCAGCTCAACACCCTGATGTGGACCGGCGAGGACCCGGAGCGATTCGGCAAGCAGCTCCTGCGCATCGGCGAGTTCAGCGTCGAGGTCGCCAAGGCCCAGATCGCGGCCGCGGACGGCCTGCTCGACGGGCTCGTGATCTGGGGTGACGCCGCCTACGGCAAGGGCCTGTTCATGGGGCCCGAGTACTGGCGCAAGTACTACAAGCCCACCGTGGCCAAGATCATCGAGGTTGCCCACGCCCACAACCTGCCGGTCATGTACCACGGCTGCGGCAACGCCAACGCCATCTTCGAGGACATGATCGAGATCGGTCTCGACGGCTACAACCCGCTCGAGGCCAAGGCGGACCTCGACGTCGTCACCCTCCGCGAGCGCCTGGGCCACCGGCTCACGTTCTGCGGCAACAGCGACATCCGTGTCTGGGAGCGCGGGGACCCCGACGAGGTCCGGCGCGAGGTCCTCCACCGGCTCCGCGCGGCCGAGGGCGGCGGATACGTCTTCATGAGCGACCACTCGGTCGCGTCCGACGTGTCAGGCCAGACCTACGACCAGATCGTGAAGCTGGTCCGCGAATACGGGACGTACCCGCTCCGTCTGCCGGCGGAGTAAGGCGTCCCACCTTCGGCGCCCGGCGG
>JANNHX010000536.1:0-2100 GCA_031404615.1 Chloroflexota bacterium | reverse complement strand
GAGGGAATCTGGGAGCGGCGGGGCCAAGGCAGGTTCGGGGGTGGTCAGGTCAGGGAAAGCAGTCAGTACGTTCAGGTTTCTAATTCAAACTTGAAAGTAGAAGAAGGAAGGAAAGGTGCAGTTGGGGTGGCGTGGGAGTGTATATACGTTAGGCTAGTCGTGGGACAGACGATGGATCGGGAGAGCGCGAGATGACACCGAGGAAGCCGGCCGAGAGCAGCAAGGACATGCTGACGACCGAGAAGCTCATGCAGACCTTCAGGATGCCGCGCGAGCTGGTGGCAGCCTTGAGGGAGGAGTCGAACCGGAAGGGGCTCGACCTCACCGCGCTGGTCATCAAGCTCCTGCACGGCTACCTGACCCACTTCGGCCTCCCGGAGGCGGCCACGGCGCTGCTCGAGGCCGACCGCGCCGCCCTCCGCATGGACCGGGACGTCTACGCGCTCCACCTGTATTTCCAGCGGGCCCTGCAGCTTCGCGAGAAGGGCCCTGGCTTCGACGGGCCGGGCAAGGGCAAGAAGGGGCGCTGACATGGGCTGGGTCACCCAGGACCGCCTGCGGATGCCACTGACCGTCTTCGTGTCGGTCTCCGACGTCCGCCGCGCGCTCGGGTGCTCCCGGTCGGCCGCCTACGAGCACCTGCACCGCGCCGCAGGGCGCCAGCCGGGCGTCCACGGCCTGCTCAGGGTCCCGTTACATGTCTGGGAGTCGTACGTCGCGGAGGTGTTCGCATGCGGGTCTTCAAGCGCGGGCGGGTCTGGTACGCCCAGGTCTACGAGGACGGAGTCCGGGTACAGCGGTCCACCCAGTGCCACGACCGCAAGGCCGCCGAGGTCCGCGCCCGCGAGTTCGAGCGGGACGCCGCCGATCCAGCCCACGCAGCCGCGGCCAAGGCGAGCCTGAGCGACGCGCTGCAGCTGCTGCTCACCCAGCGGCGGGAGCAGGCGGCCGCCGGCCGGCGCAGCTTCGAGACGGTCCGCTTCTACGAGACCAAGGCCGGCCACTTCGTCCGCCTGCTGGAGACGGCCGAGGACGGCTCCTACACCCCCTTCCCGCTCGCCAGCCTCCAGGCCCGCCACGTGGACGCCTACATCTCTCAGCGGCGGTCGGAGGGTGTGCGGGAGGCCACCATCGCAAAGGAGCTGGTGACGCTCCGGGCGGCGCTCAAGGCCGCGGTCCGGGCCGGCCTCTGGTTCGGGAACCCGGCCGCGGTTCTCCCCATCGCCTTCGCGCCCGAGTACCGGCCGCGCGACCGGTTCCTCACGCCGGCCGAGCTCACGAAGCTCCTCGGCGCACTGCTGGCCGACCAGGCCGCCCGGGTGGCCTTCATCGTCGCCACCAGCGCCTGCTGGGGTGAGTCGTGCCGGGCCATGCGGGTGGACGTCACCGAAGGGCTCTCGGCGGTCTTCATCCGCGGGACCAAGCGCAGCACGCGGCTGCGAACCGTTCCCATCGTCGGCGAGACCTCGCGGTCGCTGCTGGAGTACGCGCTCACCCACGCGGCCGGCGACGACGGCCTGATCTTCCGGTCCTGGTCGAACGTGCGCCGCGACCTGCACGCCGCCTGCGTCGCGGTGGGGATCCCGCCCTGCTCGCCCAACGACCTGCGGCGCACCTGCGCCACCTGGCTGCGGGCGGCCGGCGCCTCCCCCGACCTCATCGCGCCGGTGCTCGGACACGCCGACACGAGGATGGTCGAGCGGGTCTATGGCCGGCTGCCCCTCGAGGACCTCCGGAGGCAGCTCGCTCACGCCATCGGGGCAGACTGCAGCGCCGGTGCAGCAGAACCACCGGGAAACGCCGTCCAGGACTGCAGCGCCGGTGCAACAGAGCGAGTGGAAAAGGGCGGCTTCGGCGGATCTGCTGGACCAGGTGGACTCGCAGCCGATGACGACCTCGGCGGCACCTCGACGCCCGAAAACAAGAGGCCCCGCGAGAACTTGCGTTCGCGCGGGGCCGGGATGTCGGACGAGATGAAAGTGCCTGGACCCGGAATCGAACCAGGGACACGGGGATTTTCAGTCCCCTGCTCTACCAGCTGAGCTATCCAGGCGTGCTGCGTGCCCCGGGCGGTTCGGCCGAGGGCGGTGCGTTTTACGA
>JANNHX010000535.1:0-4393 GCA_031404615.1 Chloroflexota bacterium | reverse complement strand
CGGTGGTAGATGGAGTAGTTGCGGATGTTGCACTCGCTGATCTTGGCGAGCACGCCCGGCCAGACGGCCGCGTGGAGCTCGGCGTAGCGCGCCAGGTTCTCCGGGGGCATGCGCAACACGCTGGCGTACCGGGTCATTCGCGGGCCTCCGAGCTCTGGTTGGGGATGGTCACGGCCTGGCCGGTCTCGCCCGACCGGTAGAGGGCCTCCACGATCCGCAGGGTCGAGAGGTTGTCGCGGGCGCTCGTCTCCGGCTCGCCACCCTCGGCGATCGCGCGCAGCAGCGACCCGACCGGACCCAGGAACGCGTCCGGGATCCAGCGCCCGGTCACGGGGTAGGGGAGCCAGCCGTCCGTGGGGAGCACGCGGCTGAACAGCTCCACGGTCGACGTGCGGCCGTGGGGGTAGTTGTAGAGCAGGCCGATCGTGCCCCGTATGGAGCCCTCGGAGCCGTCGATGCGCCAGCGCGCCTCGTTGTCGGCGGCGACGTTCTCATGGTTGGAGAGGATCGCCGCGCGGACGTTGCCCGGGTAGAGCATCACCGCCACCGTGCGCGTCTCGCCGACCGGCTTCTGGCCGGGGCGCCGCCACTGCGTCCCGAAGACCGACGCCGGCTCGCCGAGGATGGCGCGCACCGTGTCGACGTAGTGGATCGAGTGGAAGTAGATCTCGAGCCTGGGCACGGTGCCGAGCCAGCCCCAGCTCGCGAAGTCGGTCGCGATGTTCACGTCGATGGTGATCGCGGTGACCTCGCCGATCCAGCCCTTCGCGACCATGGCCCGGGCGGCCATGATCCCCTCCTCGAAGCGCATCTGCTGCTGGACGGCGACGCGGCGGCCCAGGGACGCGGCACGGTCCGCGATGCGCTCCGCGTCGGCGAGGTTGAGCGCGAGCGGCTTCTGGCACATGACGTCCTTGCCGGCATCGAGGGCGCGGAGCGCGATCTCCACCTGGGCCTCGGGCGCGACGGCGATGTCGATGATGGCGACCTCGGGGTCCGCGAGGAGCTCGTCCAGCGTGCCGTAGGACCGCTCGATCCCATGGGCCTTGGCGAGGCGCTCGGCATGACGCGCGTTGCGGGCCCACATCGCGGGGACAGGGATCCCGGCGGCGCGGTACACCGGCAGGTGCGCGACGTCGAGGACCGCGCCGGAGCCCACGATACCGATGGGCCGGCGGTGCGCCGCCGGGACGGTGAGGTCGCAGGCGGCGGCGATCTCCGCCAGGGGCCCGATCACGGCGTGTCGCCCGGGCGGCCGTTGCCGGCCGGCGCCTCGGGGCCGGGGGCCGCGGCGGCCGATGTGGCGGCCGCGGCAGTGGAGGCCGCGGCGGTTGCCGTACGCCGGCGGCCGAGACGGCCACCGCGCCTGCCGCTGTCGGAGCGTGACGCCGTGTAGATGGCGGCGGCACCGATGATCACCAGGCCGACGACGAACGACTGGTAGGTGGCACCGAGGTTCAGGATGTTGAAGCCGTTGGTGAGCGTCGTGAGGATGAGTGCCCCGATGACGGACTTGATCGGGTTGCCGGAGCCGCCGTTGAGCGACGTGCCGCCGAGGATCGCCGCGGCGAGGACCGACAGCTCGAGGCCGGACAGCGTGCCCGGGTTGACCGACTTGATCTCGGCACCGTAGAGGATGCCGATGAACGAGGCCGCGATCGCCGTGCAGCAGAAGCCCGCGATCTTGTAGCGGTCCGTGTGGATGCCCGACAGCTTGGCCGCCTCGACATTGCCGCCGACCGCGTACCAGCGCCGGCCGAAGACCGTGAAGCGCAGGAACAGCCAGGCGGCCATCGTGATGACGAGCAGGTAGAGGACTGGCAGCGTCATCTGCCACGAGAAGCTCGTCAGGAGCCCGATGGCGGCGAAGAGGACGCCGGTGACGATCGCGACGATCCCGCCGAGGCCCTTGTTGCCGGCGCCGCGCCGCACGTAGGCGAGGACGCCCAGCCCCAGCACGATCGCGCCGATGATCAGTACGAGCGTGTTCGAGAACTGCCAGGTGGAGTTCTGGAGCGGCGTGAGCGTCGCGGACGTCGTCTCGGCGATGACCGTGCGGCTGTCGGTGAGGATCTGCACGAGGCCGCGGATCGTGGTCATCGTGCCCAGGGTGACGATGAAGGCGTTGATGCCGACGTACTGCACCAGCGCGCCGTTGATGAGGCCGAACACGAGGCCCGCGAGGAACACGAGGCCGATCGTGCCCGGCGCGCCGACCTGGTCCAGGACCAGCATCGTCATGGCGCCCGCGAAGGCCGCCACCGAGCCGACCGAGAGGTCGAAGTTGCCGGTGATCAGCAGCATCGTCATGGCCACGGCCACGATGCCGGTCCACGCGG
This sequence comes from Chloroflexota bacterium, assembly GCA_031404615.1. Classification (GTDB taxonomy): domain Bacteria; phylum Chloroflexota; class Limnocylindria; order Limnocylindrales; family CSP1-4; genus CAIXZV01. The sequence continues at coordinate 2,054 of JANNHX010000535.1, read as the reverse complement.
TCTGGTCGAGGATGTTGGCCAGGTTCGTGGGGTTGAGGTAGAACGGCCGGCCCGCGGCCGCGCTCAGGATCACCAGCACCACGACCAGCACGCCGAGGGCATAGAAGACGCCCGCGGTCTTGAGGCCGAACATCGAACGCTTCATGCGGGCAGTCCCTGCGCGGTGGCGGTGGGGTCGCCCGGGGTGCCGGACGACGGGGTGGACGGGTCGCTGGGGCCATCGGTCGTCGCGGCGCCCAGGCCGCTGGCGAGCCCGAGGACCTCGTGCTCGGTGGTCGTCGCGGCGTCGAGCTCGGCGACGATGCCCCCGTCGGCGAGGACGAGGATCCGGTCGCTCACCGCGACCAGCTCCTCGAAGTCGGACGAGGCGATCAGCACGGCCTTGCCGGCGCGTGCGAACCCGCGGATCAGCTCGAGGATGTCGCTCTTGGCGCCGACGTCCACGCCGACCGTCGGGTCGTCAAGGAGGATCACGCGCGCGCCGCCGTCGAGCCACTTGCCGAACACGACCTTCTGGGCGTTGCCACCGGACAGGTCGCGCACCTCGGTGTCGATGGTGCGGGTCACGACCCCCAGCGCCTCGACCACGCGGTCCGCGCGGGCGCGCTCGGCCTTCTCCGACGGGATCAGGCCGCGCCAGGCGAGCCGCTTGATGTCCGGGAGGCTCGTGTTCTGCCAGATGGACCACGGGCCCAGCAGGCCCTGCTTGAAGCGGTCCTCGGGGACGAGCGCGACGCCCGCGTCCACAGCGGCGCCGGTCGACCGACCGACCTTCCTGCCGTCGACCCTGACGCTGCCCCTGGCCTTGCCGTCGGCGCCGAAGATCGCGTGCAGCAGCTCGCTGCGCCCGGAGCCCAGGAGGCCGGCAAGGCCGACGACCTCGCCCTCGTGGACGGTGAGGCTCACGTCCTCGATCCGGCCCGGGACGCTCATGTGCTGGACCTCGAGCAGGGGCCGCCCGATGTGCTCGGCCGCGGTCCGGTGGTGCTCGGTGGCGAGGAGGCGGTTCCCGGCGATCGCCTTGACGAGCCTGGCGGCGTCGAGATCCCTCGTGGCGGCCCGCAGTGTCACGCGCCCGTCGCGCAGGACCGTGACCTCTTCGGTGAGGTCCAGGATCTCGTCGAGGAAGTGGCTGATGTAGAGGAAGGTCGTGCCCTGCGCCCGCAGGCGCCGCGCGATCGAGAAGGCGAGCTCGCGCTCCGCGTCCGAGAGCGACGCGGTGGGCTCGTCCATGATGACCAGCTCCGCGCCCATGGAGAGCGCCTGGAGGATCGCGACCATCTGGCGGTCGCCGATCGGCAGGTCGGACACGATGGCCTCGGGATCGATGTCGTAGTCGATCCGTTCGAGGAGCTGGCGGAAGGCGACCCGGAGGTCGCCTTCGCCACGCAGGATGCCCTTCTGGTCCAGGAACACGTTGTCCAGGACGGACAGCGTGGGGACCAGGGGGATGTGCTGGTAGATCGTCCGGACGCCGGCGGCCCGCGCATCGCGCGGGCTGGACCAGTCGACCTCGCGGCCCTTCCAGATGACGGAGCCATCGCTCGGGCGGATGGCCCCGGAGATGATCTTGATGAGGGTTGACTTGCCGGCGCCGTTGGCGCCGACGATCCCGTGGATCGTGGCCGGGCGAACAGTGAGGTCGACCTCGGTGAGGGCCTGGGTCCCGTTTCCGAAGACCTTGGTCAGCCCCCGCGTCTCGAGGATCGGCTCCATCGTGTCGCCCGGCTCGATCGTCATGGGATCAGGCTTCTACCACTGGGGGTCGCAGTCGGCGATGTTGTCCGCCGTCACGCCCGGGATCGGGTACGCGAACAGCTCGCCTGCGTAGGTCTTGGTGCCGGAGAGGTGGTCGGCGACCGCCTGCATCACGAGCTCGCCCGAGGTGAGCGGCTTGTAGCACACGGTGCCGAGGAGCTGGCCCGCCTTGACGGCGTCGATGCCGAGCTTCGCGCCGCCGATGCCGATGACCTTGGCCTTGGAGCCCGCGGCCACGATGGCCTCGTAGCAGCCGGTGCCCATGTCGTCGGACTGGGCGTAGAAGAGCTCGATGC
>JANNHX010000534.1:0-5697 GCA_031404615.1 Chloroflexota bacterium | reverse complement strand
GCGCGCCGGGGACCCGCGCACCCGGCTCGGCCAGATTAACATGTCCTTCTACATGGCAATCACCCCCGTGGCCGGGGCCGCCGCGCAGCTCGCCTGCGACCTCGCCACCGGCAAGACCCCGTCCGTCACCACGGTCCCCGTGAACAACGGCACCGCGGACATCCCGTCCGTGCTGCTGGTGCCGATCGCCGTCACCGCCGACGGCGCCAACGGCACCAAGTCCGTCCAGGCCACCATCGTCGCGGACAAGTTCCACGACGTCGCCAAGATCTGCGACGCGGCCGTGGATCCGGGCCTCACCGAAGCCTGCACCAAGTTCGGCGTCAAGTAGGGTCGCACGGCGGCACCACAATCGCGCATGCTGATGGCGGGGAGCACAGGCTCCCCGCCATCGGCCGTTCTGCAGCTCGAGAGGTAGTCGGATGACGGTCACGGCACGCGTGCCGCTGCTGGCGATGGAGGGCATCAGCAAGGCGTTCGGCGCCGTGCAGGCGCTCTCGGACGTCCGGTTCGACGTCTTTGCCAACGAGGTCGTTGCCCTGGTCGGTGACAACGGAGCCGGGAAGTCCACGTTGATCAAGGCCATCGCCGGGATCTACCCGGTGGACGCCGGCACGATCCGCTGGGAGGGTCGCGAGGTCCAGATCCACGGACCGCAGGACTCCTCCGGGCTGGGGATCGCGACGGTCTACCAGGACCTCGCGCTCTGTGACAACCTCGACGTGGTCGCCAACCTGTTCCTCGGTCGCGAGACCGCCGGCCCCGGCGGCCCACTCTCGATCATGGACGAGGTGGCGATGGAGAAGCGCGCCATCGAGACGCTCCGCCGCCTGTCGGTCAAGATCCCCAGCGTCCGCACCCCGATCGCGTCGCTCTCCGGCGGCCAGCGCCAGTCGGTCGCGGTCGCCCGCTCCGTGCTCTGGGAGAACCGGGTGGTCCTCCTCGACGAGCCGACGGCGGCCCTGGGCGTGGCCCAGACCCGGGAGGTGCTGGACCTGGTCCTCCGCCTCAAGGACGAGGGACACGGGGTCGTGATCATCAGCCACAACCTCGAAGACGTGTTCAAGGTGGCCGACCGGATCACCGTGCTGCGCCTGGGTCGGTACGTGGGAACCTACGATGCCCGGTCCGTCGGTCGCGAGCAGCTCGTGGGCTACATGACGGGGGCCGTGAGCGGCGAGGCCGCGGGCCTTGACCCGACGGCTTCGGCGGCCTCCGCGTCCGAGGGGGTGCGCTCGTGAGCACGATGCCGAACGATCCGCGCCTGATCGGCGAGGAGCCCGGCGTGGCCGGTGCACTCGGCGCCTGGCGGCGCCGGCTCTCGAACGGCGACATCGGGCAGCTGCCCGTGGTCATCGGGCTCGTGGTGATCTGGGGAATCCTGCTGATCGCGTCCAACGGCAAGTTCTTCCTGCCCATCAACCTCGTCAACCTGACCATGCAGATGGCCGCGATCGGCACCATCGCCGTCGGCGTCGTGTTCGTCCTGCTCCTCGGCGAGATCGACCTGACCGTCGGCGTGGTGTCAGGGCTCTCGGCCGCCGTGATGGCCGTGCTGAACGTCAAGTTCGGGCTGCCGGGCCCCGTCGCGGTCCTCGGCGGCCTCGGCGTCGGGCTCCTGATCGGGCTGTTCCAGGGCAACTGGATCACCCGCTTCGGGATCCCGTCCTTCGTCGTCACCCTGGCGGGCCAGATCGCCTGGACGGGCGCTCTGCTGTTTGTCATCGGGGCCAACGGGACCATCAACCTGCGCGACCCGTTCATCGTCGGGTTCCAGGGCACCTTCTTCACGGGCATCGTCGCCTATCTCATCGCCGGCCTGCTCGTGGGCTACGTGGGGCTCACGGGCTGGCTCAACCGCCGCCGGCGGCTGGCCGCGGGGCTCAACGCCGAGCCCGCCTCGCTCCTGCTGATCCGGGTCGCGGCGATCGGCCTCTTCGTCGGGATCGCCGTCACGGTCCTCAACGTGGACCGGGGCGTGCCGCTCTCGCTCGTGTGCTTCCTCGTGATCGTCGTGGTCCTGGACTACGTCGTGCGGCGGACGCGCTTCGGGCGCATGGTCTTCGCCGTCGGCGGCAACGCCGAGGCGGCCCGCCGGGCGGGCATCCCCGTCAACCGCGTCCGGATCGTCGTCTTCGCGCTCGCCGGCACGCTCGCGGCGTTCGGCGGAGTCCTGGCGGCGTCGCGCCTGCTCGCCGTGGAGCAGAGCACCGGCACGGCCGGCGAGCTGCTCAACGCGATCGCGGCGGCCGTCATCGGCGGCACGAGCCTGTTCGGTGGCCGCGGCACGGTGTGGGCGGCGCTGCTGGGTATCCTCGTGATCCAGTCGATCTCCAACGGCATGGACCTGCTGTCCTTTGGCACGGCGGTCAAGTTCATGATCACGGGCGCGGTCCTGCTGACCGCGGTCTCCATCGACGCCCTGGCCCGCCGCGGACGCGCCGCTCGCTGAGCTCCGGGTCAGGCCGCCCACGACGGGCTCGGGGTGGAGCGCAGCCGCCAGCGCGAGAACCGCGATGGACGCTAGAAGGGCTTCGTCACCATCAGCAGCGTGATCACGACGACCAGCGCGGAGAGCGCCATGCCGCCAGTACGGGCGCGCGCGGCGGTCTTTCGCAGCTCGTCCGACGGGCCGGCGCCCGGCGCGGGCGGGGTGGACGTCAGCTCGACGAGCTTGCGGCCCGTCGGGGCCATGACCGCCATCGACACGACAACGGCGACGACGTACAGCAGGATCGCGAGCTCCAGCCAGTGCTTGCCCGCGACGAGGTTGCCCCAGCCGCTCACGATGATCATGCCGATGCCCGTGATGGCGAGCGAGATGGAGAGCGGGGTGACGAGCTTGCGCGCGGTCGTGGCCTGGGAGCGCGCGTAGAAGTTCGCGTACTGCGGTTCCTTCGCGACCATGGGTCCCACGATCATCGAGGCGAACCCCGGCCCGAACGCGGCGATCGCGCCGAGGACGTGCAGGAACAGCAGGATGGCAAACAGGTCCACGTGTGACTCCCCTCGTGTGTCGGCGCCGCCGGGTGCTGGTGGCCTCAACTGGCGCTCCCCACCTCGATGCTAGCAGGGGACGGCCCGGGCGGCCCGCGTGGCGCGGGGCCCCGGCCGCGTCACGGGGCCCCGGCGGCGACAACCTCCGCGAGGACGCCCGCGCGACGGATCTGCTCGCGCTCAAGCTCGATCGGGCGGATGCCGAGGCGGCCCGCGAGGTCCGGCACCACGCCCCACGCGAAGTGGTCCCAGCGGTCCACGGCCCGGTTCCAGGTCGCGAGGACGGCCGGCGGCTGGCGCTGGACGTGCCCGTGCGTGTCGAGGGCGACCGGGCGGACGTAGTGCGCCGCGACGACCCGGGGAGTGCCCGCGTCGTCGGCCACCGCGAGGACCACGCCCAGGCGCGACCGCTCGTCGGGGTCCGTGCCGACGACCGGGTCGTGGAGCGCGTTGAACGCGTCGTCGAGGCCCTCGCCCCCCATCGTCGCCAGGAGGCCGTAGCCCAGGGCGAGGGCCCGCACGACGATCCGGGCCCGTGCGCCGGCGATGCGCTCGGGGTCGGCCAGGCCGCGGGCGACGAGCACGCCGTTCGCGGACGAGACGCGCCGGCCCGCCGATGGGCCACTCCCCTGCTCTCGACGCCAGCCCAGCTCCACGGCCTCCGGCAGCCACTCGAAGTCGTCGTCCGGTGCGACTTCGACGATCCGCGCGACGGCCGGCAGAAGGCCCGCGAGCCCATCGATGACCGCGTCGCGACCAGCGGCTGGCGCGCCGACGGCCAGGAGCGGGATCCGGGCCTCGAGCAGGAGCCACAGCAGGCCCGCCAGCTCGGCGTCGAGGGCACGGCTGACGACGAGGCGGCGGGCAGGATCGAGGTCGGGCACGCCGGAAGGCTACCGGAACCGCGCGCACCACCCCTGCCAGATCCGCGCGCGCCGTCCGTGCCACCATGGGCCAACCCAAGCTCAGGAGGATCCCGTGACCATCACCCGCATCGAGCCCGGCACGCGCTTCGCCGAGGTCGTCGTCCACGGCGACACAATCTACCTCGCGGGCCACGTCGGGAACGACCCCGCGGCCGGCGTCTACGACCAGACCCGCGACATCCTGGCCCAGCTCGACGACCACCTCGCCGCGGCCGGGTCGGACAGGTCGAAGCTGCTCATGGTCAACGTCTGGCTCCCCGACATCGCCACGTTCTCCGAGATGAACCGCGCCTGGGACGAGTGGCTGGACCGCGACAACATGCCTGCGCGCGCCACCGTCGAGGCACGCCTTGCCTCGCCCGACTACAAGGTCGAGATCGCGGCGATCGCGGCGCGCTAGATCGGGGATCGGGGTCGGGCACCTGCCCCGTCCGGCCGGCGCCTGCCCCGTCCTGCCTTCGCCTACTTGAAGAAGCCGCCCGCCGCGTACCCGAACGGGACGCCGTAGAGCGCCTTGACCGACTTGCCGTTGATCCGGTCGATCTTGAGCCAGTCGTCGCCGTCCTGGCCGCACGAGCCGGCCTCGTAGGGGTCGCCAGTCACGGTCTCGACCACGCGGACCGTGGCGCCCTTCGGGACGCGAACCACCAGCGCGGCGTCGGTCGCCGGTTCCTTGCGGACGCCGACACCGGCACACAGGGCGGTCATCTTCACCACCTCCGTGGCGGAGGGCGCCTCGGACGCGTCGACCGACGGGGCCTCGGTGGCGACCGGCTCCTCGGTGGGGGTGGGCGCGTCGCTGGCGACCGACGACGCGGACGGCGACGCCTCGGAGCCTCCACACCCGGCCACGACCAGGACGATCAGGGCTGCGGCCACGCTGCCGACGGCCATCCGACGCATCATTCCCGGTCCTCCCAGCGGTGGCGATGACGGTGTCTGCGTCAAGGATAGGCCCGCGGGGAAGACGCCACAGCCGCGTCCAGCACGTCCCGGAGCCGTTGCACCTGGTCCGGCCGGTCCGGCCTGTCGGGCCCGTTGGGACCACGGAGCGCGGCGAGGCCGTCTGCCTCGAGCGTTCGCACCGCGGCGAGATCCATACCCAGGTCCGTGCCCAGGAGCCTCGCGACCTCGTCCGGACGGCGGGGCCGGTCGCCTGCCAGACCGTGGCGGAGGCACAGGACCGCGGCCAGCCGACTCCGGGGGCAGCGCCAGGACGGCCTCGCGGAGGACGTGCGCCAGGCTACCGGCCCTCATACGCTCGTTGCGGCCAGTCGGTCCAGGCCCTCCGTTTTGGTGCGCGGATGCAACGGAATCCGTGTGCGGTCCGGTGCGGAATGGGGCTCTGAGGACTAGATTGGATGGGTGTCCCAAGCCTTCGGTCGGAGTCGCCCTCGCGAGTCGGGTGAGCGCGCGCCGCACCGCACCGAGGCAGTTGCGCGGGAATCGACGACGCGCTTTCTTGCCCTTGCCACACTCGCCCTCGCCCAGGCGTTCGATTTCGCGACGTTCTACGTGATGGTCGCTCGCCACGGGATCGGGGCAGAGGCGAATCCGATCGTCCGGGGCGTCTACGAGTCATTAGGGACGTTGGGGCTCGCCGCTGTGAAGGTCGCCCTCGTGTTGTTGATCGCGAACCTCTACATCGCCGCCCGGGGGCGAGGCCGCAGGGCCACGTGGGCCGTCTCGGGCGGCCTGCCGATCGCCCTGGCGATCACCGCAGGCATCATCGGTGGCATCACGAACGCGTCCAGCATCCTGGGATGACGGTCAC
>JANNHX010000533.1:0-1595 GCA_031404615.1 Chloroflexota bacterium | reverse complement strand
CGAGGCGGAGGGCGTCGATGCATCTTCGCTGCTCGTTGCTGCGGACGCCCTGGCGGCCGTCGGGAAGACGCCGGTCTTCGCGGCCATCGACGGCCAGCCTGCCGCGGTCATCGCCATCGCCGACACCGTCAAGGCGGGCTCCGCACAGGCTGTCGCTGAGCTTCATCGACTGGGCATCGTCGTGACCATGCTCACCGGCGATAACCACCGCACCGCAGAAGCGATCGGCCGCTCTGTCGGTATCGACCGCGTCCTCGCGGACATCCGGCCCGAGGGCAAGGCCGCCGCGATCAAGGCCCTCCAGGCCGAGGGCAAGGCGGTCGCCATGGTCGGCGACGGCGTGAACGATGCCCCGGCCCTTGCCTCGGCCGACGTCGGGGTAGCCATGGGCACCGGGACCGATGTGGCGATGGAGTCGGCCGGCGTGACCCTGATGTCCGGCGACCTGCGCGGCCTGGTCACCGCCATCGCCCTGTCGCGCGCCACCATGCGCAACATCCGCCAGAACCTGTTCTGGGCCTTCGGCTACAACGTGATCCTGATCCCGGTCGCGATGGGCGTGCTGTACCCGGTCAACGGGATGCTGCTCGACCCGATCTTCGCGGCCGCGGCCATGGCGCTCTCGTCGGTCACCGTCGTCTCGAACGCGCTCCGCCTCCGCCGCTTCCACGTCAAGCCCGCGGCCCATGCGCATCAGGCCCGTCCGGCGGCCGTCGCCTCCGCCTCCTGACCCGCGCCCCCGTCGCGGTCATCCAGTCCAAAGCCCCACGCCCCACAGGAGAACCAATGCGTCTCGTTCGTCTCGCTCCCCTTGCCCTCGTCGCCGTCGTCGCCACGGCCTGCGGTGGAGGAAGCAGTACCCCGGCTCCCGCAAGCGCCGCCCCGGCCACAAGCGCCCCCGCCGCTTCCGTGGAGGCGCAGCGCATCGAGGTCACGCTGGCTGACGCCCTGAAGATCGAGCCGGCCAGCATGTCGGTGAAGGCCGGCGTCCCAGTCACGTTCGTGGTGACCAACACGGGCACCGTGCTCCACGAGTTCGTCCTCGGCAACGAGGATGTCCAGGCGGAGCACGAGACCGAGATGGAGGAAGAGGGCGGCATGTCGATGCCGGAGGACGAGCCGAACGCTATCGGCGTCGAACCGGGCCAGACCAAGGAGCTCACCTTCACCTTCGGCGAGGCCGGCACGACGCTCGCGGGCTGCCACGTCGTCGGCCATTACGCCGCCGGCATGAAGGCGACGATCACCGTCGAGTAGACACGCGTCGTGCCCTCCCGCTCGTAGCGGCCGGGAGGTCTGCACATTCGCGGTCCAGGCCAGATTGGGCCCCCTTGTCGTGAGGCGTTCGACCCCTGACGAGCGCCTCGCGGGACTGCGTCCGTATTCGCTGATCCCCATCACTGCACCAAGGAGCCAGTAGATATGCAAGTCGAGCGTCCCGAGAAGCTCATCGATCCCGTGTGCGGCATGACCGTCGATGTCGTCTCAGCTGAGGCGACCGGGCGGCTCCTCGAGCATGAGGGTCGGACGTGGGGCTTCTGCGGCGAAGGATGCAAGCGCGCCTTCGTCGAGAGCCCAGCCCAGTACATCGCCCA
>JANNHX010000532.1:0-3837 GCA_031404615.1 Chloroflexota bacterium | reverse complement strand
CCGTGCGCGGCGTGGGCTACTCGCTCAAGGCCGAGGCCTGACCGGTGGCCCGGACCGGCACCGATCGGCTGCTGCGCCGGACCCGTCTCCGGCTCCTGGCGACGACGCTGGCGCTGCTGACGATGCTCGTCGTGGGCGTCGGGGCGGCGACCGCGTTCATGGGCCTCGCGGCCCTCGATGCCGATGTCGACCGGGCGCTCGAGGCAGCCGTCGCGGCCCAGGTGTCGGCCCTCGGCGGTGAGCTGCCCTCGGGCGAGGAGGACCACGAGCCCTCGGAGGACGTGCCGGCGGTCGCGAACACGGTGATCCTGGTGCTGGACGCCGACGGGCAGGTCCTGCAGAACCGCACGGGCACCACGATCGCGGGCCTCCCGAGCACGGCCGGCCTCCCGACGACGGTGGGCAGGTCGGATATCCGGACGGTGTCGACCACCGGCGGCTCCGTGCGGGTCCTGACGGCCGCCATCGGTGAGCACGACCAGGTCGCGGGCTACGTGCAGGGCGGCTTCGACATGGGCCTCCACGACCAGCAGTCGCGGAGTCTCGTGCTCGCGATCCTCGCGGTGGGGCTGCTGGCCCTGCTCGCGGCAGCGGTCATCGCCGTCGCAGTCACGGGGCGGGCGCTCGTGCCGATCCGCGAGGGGTTCGAGGCGCGGCGCCGGTTTGTCGCGGACGCCTCGCACGAGCTGCGCACGCCGGCGGCGCTCATCCGGGCCAATGCGGAGGTCCTCGAGCGCGAGGGCCTGGTCGCCGAGGATGGGCGGGACCTGCTCGCCGACATCATCGCGGAGGCGGACCGCCTGGGCGGGCTCGTGGGCGACCTGCTCCAGCTCGCCGCCTGGGACGAGACGCGGCTCGTCCTGACCCGTTCGCTCACCGACGTGTCCGAGGTGGCCCGCGACACCGTCCGCGGGGCGACGGCGCTGGCCGCCGAGCGGGACGTGCGGCTCGCCGTGGACGCACCCGGCCCGGCGACTGCCGACGCGGATCGCGCCCGGCTCGTCCAGCTGATCCTCGTGCTGATCGACAACGCGATCGACCACTCCCCCGCCGGTGCCGAGGTCTCGGTTCGCGTCCGGCGCGATGGCGCCTTCGTGGTCATGGATGTCGACGACCAGGGCCCGGGCATCGCCGAGGCGGACCGGCAGCGGATCTTCGAGCCGTTCACCCGCCTCCCGGGCACGACGCGCCACGGGTCAGGCGGCACGGGCCTGGGGCTGGCGATCGCGCGGCGCATCGCGGAGGCGCACGGCGGCACGATCGAGGCTGGTATGCCGCCCTCGGGCGGGGCGAGATTCACCGTCACGCTGCCCGGATCCGCGGGCGACCAGGCCGCCTGAGACTGGTCGCGGCGCGGTTGCCGGCCAGCCCGCTCACTCCAGGACGATCCGCACGCCGCTGTCGCCGTCGTCGACCTGGAGGATCGGCCCGCGCATGCCACCCGCGAGGGCCTCGCGGACGCGCTCGACCTGCTCACCCGACAGGCCGGGAACGCGGTCGAGGGCCAGCCGGCCGATGGCGATCGGGAGGCGCAGGTTCACGACCTGGCGGCCGCTCTCGCGGACCTCGAGGCGGAGCGAGGAGGCCCACGCCGACGGCGGGTCGCCCTGCGCTGGGCCGGGACGGGCATCCATCGCGGCGAGGATCGGGGCTGCCTCCTCGGCCGTGAGGCGACCCTCGGACACGAGCTTCAGCACCTGCTCGAGCGGATCGGCGGTCATCAGAACCACCCCCGGAAGGAGCGGGGGCCGGCGTCCTCAAGCGCCTCGAGGCGGCGCGACGCGGTCTCGATGTCGAGGTCACCACGCTCGAGGGCGCGCAGGACGTCGAGCCTCGCGGCCTCGCGGCCATCGACGACCGATTCGGGGGCGCTCCAGGCCTGGGTGTCCTCTTCCGTAAACGGGCGGGGCGCGGGCACGGATGCGGCGACGGGCACGACGGGCGACGGCAGCTCGATGGCCGAGGCGACGGGGATCGGAACGCCCAGCACCTTGAGCTGCACGTCGCCCGATGTCGTCCGGACGGACAGCGCCACGGAGCCGTTGCCCACGACGATCGTCCGGCGTCCACGGCCGCCCTCGGCGCGGTGCGGCCCGCTCGCGCGGATGTCGCCGGCGATGGTCTGGGCCTCGAGGCGGACCGGGCTCCCGGTCACGACCTCGACATCGCCCGAGACGGAGCTGATGACATGGCGCGCGCCCACGGCCAGCTCGGCCTCGAGGCGGACGTCGCCGCTGGTGCTGCTGGCGTCGATGGCCTCGAGCCGCAGCGCCCGGACCCGCAGGTCGCCGGACACCGTGCGGGCACCCAGGGCAATCGCGACCGAGGCGTCGATCACGGCGTCGCCCGACATCGTCTCGACCTGGACCGGCCCGGCCGAGGTCGAGATGCGCAGGTCGCCCGAGGCCGTCGCCCAGCGGCTGGCCCCGCCGATCTCCGTCGCGACGACGTCGCCGCTCAGCGTCCGCAGCGAGATCAGCGCGGTCCGCGGCAGGTCGATGTCGAGGTCCGGCGAGCGGCGCGTCCGGATATGGAGCGGCCCGAGGCGGATGTCGCCCTCGCCGTCGCGGATCCGGACGATACCGCCGCCCGCGTCGATGCGGACGTCACCGGTCAGCGGGGCGCCGTTGGTGCTGCGGACGACGACGCGGTCGCCTTCGATCCCGCGGATGCGCAGCCTCCCGGCCGACAGGTTGATGTCCACGGAGCCGCCGGGCTCGAGGGTGAGCTCGCGGCTGGCGGCGTTGATGGTGTCCGTCATCGGACGTTCCTCCCCAGCGCGCGGATGGCCTCGGCGGCCTCCTCGGCGCTCAGCTCGTGGTTGGCAAGACGTTCGAGGATCTCGCGCCGCGCGGCGGTGATCGCCTCGGGGGTGGCGGGGGCGGGCGTGGCGGGGGCCGCCTCGGCCTCGTCACGGGGCCCGAAGCCGAGGGCACGCACAAGCGCCTCCACCCGTGCCCGGACCGTGGGGTAGCTGATTCCGAGCTCCCGCTCCATGTCGCGGAGGTTCCCGCGACTGCGGAGGAAGCTCTCGAGCACCTGGACCTGCTCCCGGGTGAGACGCGCGTACCGCCCGACCCCGAACTCACCCTCCAGGGTGGTCGCGCAGGTCCCGCAGCGCAGGCGCGTCACCATGAGCTCCCCCGAGCAGACGGGACAGATGGCGATGACGTCGTGCGGCACTGGTTCGATCCTCACTTATGGAAATGTGACATGCTCCTTTCTAAGGTGTGACTACGGATTTGTCAACAGTCATGATCCGATAGAGTCCGGGCTGTTCATTGGTGTCGGCCCGGGTGCGCCGTCCCGGCCGTCAGCCCCGACCGCGGGAGCCGGGCAGCACTCGCCCCCTTCCGGCTCGCTGCGATACCCTGCAATGACTTCGACACCAGTCGCCGCGCCCTCACGGGCCGCCGCGATGGCACCCGGGGGCATGGTGCCGGACAGCCTTTGGAGGCCCCATGACCATCCTCGACCGCAGCGGCGGCAAGCGGATCCGCATCGACGCCACCCAGTTCACCGACGAGCTCGCGAAGCGGCTGCCCGACTTCGACAGGACTCGCGACCAGGCGGCCAACGCCGTCCATGACGCCGCCGACCAGGCGCGCCACCAGATCGACCGCGCCACCGAGATCGCGCGTGTGATCCGGGGTGACATCGCGCACTCGGCCGAGAAGGTCGCGGCGGACAACCCCATCGACGAGATCGGCCAGCGCATCAGGGCCGTCGCGTCCACCAGCGCCGTCCGCACGCTCATCTCCCGCCTCGAGAAGGAGCTGCCCGGCGTTGACCGGGACACGTACCACCGCGCCTACGCGCGTGGCCTTGCGCAGGCCC
>JANNHX010000531.1:0-2653 GCA_031404615.1 Chloroflexota bacterium | reverse complement strand
CATTCTAGCAGCGCATGGGGGAGAAGAAACCCTGTCCGGCGGTGCCGGACGGCCCCTAATGGAGATCCCTTCACACGGGTCCCGGGTCCGTGTCCGGACGGTCCGGGTCACGAGCGGGTCCGCCGTCGGTCCCGAGAAGGCGCCCTCGGCATGGCCGACGGGTCGCCCATGCGCGCGGGACTCGGCGGTGGCGGGCTCCGGATGCCCTGGGTCCGGCGTCAGCCCCTGGCGATCCGGGCCAGCGCCCGCAGCACGAGCGCGATGGTGAGGCCGCCCGCGAGGATCGCACCGGGACCGACGCGGTGTCCGATCGGACGGAAGACGGCGCCCTCCGGGCGAACCTCCAGGTACCCGACCGGGTCCGTGATGACGCCGCCCCCGCCGCCGGACCCGTAGCCCGACCCCGAGAGAGCAGGCGAGCCGGGGTCCGCCCCGGTCGCGCCGCCCCCGGCCCCACCGCCGACGGCCCACCTCGAGCGGGCCACCGGGATCACGACGGTGTCGCCGTTCCGGACCGGCTCGCCGAAGACGGCCTGCGCCCCGGCCCGCCCGCCGACCCAGCGGGCCAGGCGCTCCGACAGCTCGTCGGCGAAGCCGTGCCCGGCGGCCCGCGCCGCGTCGGAGGCGGGCCCGTCGAGGCCGGCCCCATCGGGCATCGTGGACGGATCGGTCGTCATGGTGTTCCTCCGGTGTGATACGGCCCCGTCATGCCAGGCCGAGGACGGCGAGCAGCAGGAAGCCCGTCAGCACGAGCACGCCCTGGGCATAGCCGAGGATCGCCAGGTGCCAGCGGACCGCGAGCACGGGGGCGAGCCCGGCGCGATGCGCCGCGAGGGGCAGCAGGGTCATCGCCAGGTAGGCCGGCACGCCGGCGAGGAACGCCACGACGGTCAGCGCCAGCGTGGCCTCGGGCGAGCGAAGGCCCGGGACGACCGCGACCACGATCCCGTAGGCGGCGGTCCCGGCGATCGCGAAGGCCGCGAGCAGGGCGACCTGGCGCGCCGTCGCGTAGCCGCTGCGGAACAGGGCGCCGCCCAGGACCCCGTAGCCGACGACGACGGCACCCACCAGGAACCAGCCGGTGAGGTCCGCGACCCGGGTCAGGCCGAACGTCTCGAACAGCGGCTTGAGGCCGAACCAGCCGAGGAAGACGGCGAACAGGCTGATCGATGCGCCGGCGTACTGGGCGGCCGCCAGGTCGAAGTCGCTCGTATCGACGCGGGGCGAGACGTTGGCGAACAGGATGCTGGTCGAGAAGTACCCCATGTAGGCCACGACGAACATCGTCACGACCGTCGTGAAGGAGGTGCCGGTCGGGTCGGGGACGTTGCGTGCCTGGGTCACCAGGAACACGACCCCGGTGACGGCGAAGCCGGCGAGCGCCCCGAGGATGGACACCTGCCTGCCGGCCACGTCCTCGAGCGCGAAGGTGGGGTCGCGGCGGACGACATGCCGCGGCCCGGCGGCCGCAAACGTCGCTAGGACCGCCACCGTGGCGAGGACGAGATAGCCGACGACGGCTGCCATGGCGACCGACCTCCTTGGACGCGTAATCGCTCAGGATCGGGGCACGGGCCGCGGGCACGGTCCCACGACGTGGTGCCGGGCGTCAAGCGCGGGCGCGTCCCCCGAGACCGTCGAGCACGGCGCCCAGCGACCAGCGGAACTGCGCCTCACCGACCCAGGCCGCGATCACCGGTGTCGCCGCCGCCGTGCGGGGTAGCGCGGCGTGATCGACGGCCTCGAGCGCCTCGTGCCGTGCCGCGACCCACGCGTCCTCGGGTGGGACGGTGGGACCCGGCACCTCCGCGACGTCCAGCGCCACGGCCCCGATGACCGTCACGATGACGAGGTAGGTGCCGCGCGCCGCATCCTCCGGCGAGAGCCCGGCGTCCTCGAGCGCGGCCATGAGCAGCTCGCCGACCGTGAGGGCCGTGACCCCGTCCATCGGCGCGCTCATGAGCAGCGAGGCGGCGCCTGGGTGGGCGTGCAGGGTCCGGCGGAGCCCGATCGCGTACTCCGTGATGCGCTCTCGCCAGCCGAGCGTCGGGGCGCCGAGCACCGCGACGTCGGCGAGCGAGAGGACCCGCTCGACCACGACGCGCTCCAGGGCGGCCAGGTCCTCCACGTACGTGTAGATCGCGTTCGGGCGGACGCCGAGCTGTGCGGCAACCGAGCGGATCCCGAGGGTATGGGCGCCGCCACGGTCGAGTACCGCCAGCGCCGCGTCCACGACGCGCTCGACGTCCAGGCTGCGGACCGGCCCGCGCCTTCGCGCCGGGGGGTTGACGTGGTCGGACATGGCCCATAGTGTACGCCGTACAAATCGTGTACGTCGTCCAGAAAGGAGCACCGGCCGTGGCCATCGGATCGATATCGGGTCTCTCGGGCAGGCGTGGCCCGGCCTGGATGCTGGCGTTCCTCGCCTATCCCGCGGGTGGCGTGCTGGGGGCCGCGGTCGCCGGGGTGGCGGGGCCGGCGGCCGGCGCCGCGGTCGCGGCGGCGGTGATCGGGGCGGCCCAGGGGGCCATCATCGGCGTGTTCGGGCGGCGTCGCACGGCGTTGGCCTGGATCGGCGGCTCCGCGGTCGCGGGCGGGCTCGGCTGGGCGATTGCCCACGCGCTCGTCCCGTCGGTCTCCGGCCCGGCCGCCG
>JANNHX010000530.1:0-8622 GCA_031404615.1 Chloroflexota bacterium | reverse complement strand
TCGCCTTCCAGGAGGCCTCGAGGTCCGACATCGGTAAGGTCTCCATGCGCACCAGTAAGAGCGCGTATGTCAGCGTCTGCGCGTACGTGTCAGAGAAGTCGTCCTCCTCCATGTCGGACATCAGCGTCCGCCGGTAGAAGTCCCAGAGCTTGCGCAGCGCGTCGCCATCCGGCACGGCGGGGCGCAGCAGCTCGCGGATCGCGTCGCGCAGGAGGGTGGCACGCCGGGCGAGGCCATCGGCGAGCATCTCGGCGGACGTGGCGGAGGGCGCCTGGGCGGAAAAGAATGCTGACAGGAGCTGGCCCGCCTGGGTGACCTGCGCGGCCGACACGGCGGTGGACCCGGAGGTCACCTTCGCCATCGACTCCGAGAGGACCACGTCGAGGCGGCCAACCTCGGGGCGGAACAGGGTCAGCCGCAGGAAGTCCGTGACCAGCAGGTTCTCGAGGGTCGCCCGGTAGCGATTGACCTGTTCGGACTCCAGGACATCAGCGAAGCGGGCGGCGGTGCCGGGCTGCTTGGTCTCGCCGTAGCCGATGGCGATCCCACTCCCGTTGACGACCTGGAGGTCCGGCTGGCCGACGTCCGCGAGCCGGAGCTCGCTGCGCACCGTGATATGGCCGAAGCCGAGCTCAGCGGCGGCGGCAACGAGAAACTCCCCAAGGGCGGCACGGTACGTGTGCTCCGTGGCCCCGGGGATCGTGGAGACGCGCTGGATCGCCTGCAGATACGCCCTGACCGTCCCGCCCCGCAACGCCATCTCGCTCAGGGTAGCGGTTCGTCCGGGGCCAGGGCATCCAGGTACACCACCTCGAGGGTCGGCCGGGAACGGATGCGGTGGTCGTTCGTGATGAACGCAGTGGCACCGGAAGCCAGCGCGCACGCGAGGTGCACGGCGTCCGGCAGCGACACGCCCGTCCGGCCGCGGATCCAGGCGGCCTCCTCGGCGGCGTCGGCATCCAGGCCCGCGATCATGAACCCTAGGTCCCGGATCGTGGCGGCGGTGAGCTCGAACCTGGCACCGTCATCGGCCCGTGCGGCCCCGACGAGGGTCTCCGCGAGGCCGAGGCTGGCGATCACGCCCTCGACCACACCCGTCGCGACGGCATCGACCACGACCGCAGCCGGCTCGCACCACTGCGGGTGATCATCGAGCAGGTAGATGAGGACGTTGCTGTCGACCGCGATCCGGCGGTGCCGCTCAGCCAGCGCCCGGATCGGTTCGGGCAGCCCGCTCACGGCCCCGCTCCTCCCATTCGTCGCGCAGCCGGCGCAGGTAGGTCTCGGGGTCGGGCGCGTACCAGCCTCGTCCGGCCGCCAGGCCGCGGAGCCGGTCCGAGGGGCGATCGGGCCTCTTGCGCAGCACGATGGCGTCCTCGACCACGACGACGTCCAGTCGATCACCGGCCTCGATGCCGAGACGCTGGCGCACCTCGCTCGGGACGGCGATCTGGTGCTTGGTGCTGACCTTGACGCTTAGCATGATGGTCGATGCTAAGCCGCCAGGTCGCGGGCGTCAACCTGTCCGGTGCGCGAGGCTCACGCGAGGCTCACGTGGCGTCGCTCGCGCCGGTGCCCGGGTCGCCGAGGCGGAGCTTGATCCCGGCAGCCTCTTCGACCATTCGCACGGCCGAGAGCTCGCCTGCATGATCGCCGTACAGCGCCCGGGCGCGGCGGTGCAGCTGCTCCACGAGCCCCGACAGCTCCAGTGGCACGCCGAGGTCCCGCCCGAGGTCCACCGCGAGCCCAAGGTCCATGGTCACGAGGTCGAGCGTGAAGCTCTCGTCGTAGTCGCCCTCGAAGACGCCGTCGATGTCCCGCTCGAGGAGCACGGACCCCGCGGGCCCCGAGACGAGCGCCCGGCGCAGCGTCCCGACCTCGACGCCCGCCTTGGCACCCAGCACGAGGACCTCCGCGCTGGCCGCGGCGTGGATGAACCACAGCAGGTTGAGGCACAGCTTCACGGCATAGCCCGAGCCGTGCGGCCCGACGTGCTGGAGCTTGTCCGGGTCCCCCATCACCTCGAGGAGCGAGAGGACGCGCGCGATGTCGGCGGGGGTGCCGCCCGCGAAGATCTGCAGCGTCCCCGCCTCGGCGCCCGTGACCATTCCGGCGACCGGGGCATCCACGACGGCGACGCCCCGTCGCTCGCCCTCGCGCGCCAGCGCCCGCCCGACGACCGGCGTCGAGGTGCTCATGTCGATCCAGACCGCGCCCTCGCGCAGCGCCTGGAACGCGCCGCCGTGGCCGGTCATGACGGCCTCGATCTGCGGCGGCCCCGGGAGCATGGTGACCAGGACATCGCACGAGGCGGCGGTCCCGGGCGCGGACTCGGCGGCGGTGGCGCCCGCGGCCTGGAGGGGCTCCACGGCTTCCGCCCTGGCGTCGAACGCCACCACCTCGTAGCCCGCCCGTCGGAGGTTCAGCGCCATCGGCGCGCCCATGCGCCCGAGGCCGATGAACCCGACGACGGGGCGCTCGCCCCCGCTCGGCCAGCCGTTCATGACAGGTCCAGCCAGGTCGTCTTGAGCTGCGTGTAGCCATCGAGCGTGATCACCAGGTCGTCGGCCTCCTCGCCGATGACGACGTTGCGGTGCGCAGCATTGGGCCCGGAGCCGGCGAACGCCTCCCCGATGAGCGTGGCGGCGGCAGAGCGGGACGGTTCGTCAGTCATGCGTTGAGCCTAATCGATCCTCCCGTCCGCGTTGACGGTCGCGTCATCACGCTGGCGCTGGACAAGACGGTTAGACTAGTCGTAGACCAGTTGGAGAGATTCCAGAGATGCGAACCATCGGCGCCTACGAGGCGAAGACCCATCTCCCCCGCCTCCTCGATGAGGTGGCCGCGGGCGACGAGATCACCATCACCAAGCACGGCGTCCCCGTCGCCGTCCTGGTTCCGGCGCAGCCGCGGACAGGCCTGACCGTCACCGAGGCCATCGCCGAGTTGCGTGCGATCCGCGCCCGGAGCCCGCTCAACGGCCTGACCATCCGCGAGCTGATCGATGAGGGCCGTCGATGACGTTCGTCGTCGACGCGTCCGTCGCCCTCGCCTGGTTCCTTGAGGACGAGCGCTCGGAGGCCGCCGATGCCATCCTCGGGCGCCTCGAGACGGAGGCCGCGATCGTTCCCGCGGTCTGGCCCTTCGAGGTGGCGAACGGCCTGTGGACCGCGGAGCGCCGAGGGCGCATCGCCATGGTGGACTCGATGCGCTCGGGATTTGCACTCAAGAAGCTGCCGATCGAGATCGAGCCAGGTGATGTCGAGGCAGCACTGGAGGGGTGCGCCGCGATCGCCCGTCGTCTCGATCTCTCCATCTACGACGCGGCGTACGTCCGGCTCGCGATCACGCGTCGGCTGCCGCTCGCGACGGCCGACGGGCGCATGCGACGCGCCTGCACCCAGGCCGGGGTCGATCTCCTCGGCTGACCCGGGCTCGCCGCCCCGACGGGATGCCTCAGAACCTAGCGCTTGCCGCCGCCGAAGATCGTGTCGAACACGCCGCGGATCAGCGACTGCGTCCCGCGTGACCCGATGACCCTGCCGACGGTGTTGACCGTCGCGCGCATCGTCCGCTGGCGCTCGCGCTCCATCGCCGCCGCCTGCTTCTCCTGGGCCTTGCGCTCGCGCTCGGCGACCCTGCGCGCCTGCTCGAGCTCGCGGGCGCGGCGCTCGATCTCGCGCCGCTGCTGGGCGGGCGTCATCGTGCCCAGGCCGCCCGAGGTCGTGGGGCTGACCTGCTGGCGCAGCTGGGTCTCGGCCGCGGCGGTCGCGGCGGCGGCCTTCGCGTTCGTGAGCCGGGCGGTGATGATCTCGTGCGCGCTCTCTGGGTCGACCGTGGTGTTGTACTTCGCGGCGAACGGCGACGCGGCGACGAGCGCGGCGATCTCGTCCGCCGTCATCGGCGCCATGCGGGAGTCGGGCGGGACGAGGCGGGTGGCAGCGAGGGCCGTCGGGACGCCCCTGGGGTTGAGGACCGTGACGAACGCCTCGCCGATGCCCAGGCTCGTGAGGGTCCGCTCCACGTCGTAGTGGTTGGTCATCGGGAACGTCCGGGCGGCCTTGCGCAAGTTGTCGGCGTCCTCCGGCGTGAAGGCGCGCAGGGCGTGCTGGACGCGGTTGCCGAGCTGCGAGAGGACCGAGCTGGGCACGTCGGTCGGCGCCTGGGTCACGAAGTAGACGCCGACGCCCTTGGACCGGATGAGCCGCGCGGTCCGCTCGATCTGCTCCATGAGCGCGTCGGACGCATCCTTGAACAGCAGGTGCGCCTCATCGAAGAAGAACGCGAGCTTCGGCTTCGGCAGGTCGCCCATCTCGGGCAGCTGCTCGTAGAGCTGGGCGAGCATCCACAACACGAACGTGGAGTACAGCCGCGGGCGGTCCATGACGTCCGCGACCTCGAGCAGCGTCACGACGCCCTTGCCGTCGGGGGTCACGCGCATCAGGTCATCGACGTCGAACTCCGGCTCGCCGAAGAAGACGTCGGCGCCCTCCTGCTCGACGGTGACGATGGAGCGCAGGATCACGCCGAGGCTCGCGGAGCCGATGCCGCCGAGGTCCGCCAGGATCGGCTTGCCGTCCTCGGAACCCAGGAACTTGAGGGTCGTCCGCAGGTCCGCGAGGTCGAGGAGCGGGAGGTGCTCGTCGTCGCAGTAGCGGAAGACCAGCGACAGGATGCTGGTCTGCGTGTCGTTGAGGTCCAGCACCTTGCCCAGGAGGAGCGGGCCGAAGGAGCTGACGCTCGCGCGAACGTGGGCGCCGGTCGTGCCCGAGAGCGACAGGATCTCGACGGGGTGACCCTGCGCCTGGAAGGTGAGCTTCATCGATTCGACGCGCGCCATGACCGCGGGGTTGGCCGGGTCACCCGGCGCGCCAACGCCCGAGAGGTCGCCCTTCACGTCGACGGCGAAGACCGGGACGCCGGCGGCCGACAGCTGGCCCGCCAGGAGCTGCAGCGTCTTGGTCTTGCCCGTGCCGGTGGCACCCGCGATGAGCCCGTGGCGGTTGACGCGCGACAGGGGCAGCGAGACGCGGATGTCCGGGTGCACCTCGTCGCCCCGGATCGGCGAGCCCAACACGATGACCGGCTCGTTGAACGTGTAGGCCGCCGCCATATCGGCGCGGAACGCGTCGTCCACCTGGCTCCTCCCGTGGTGTCGCGCCGTCCGGCCCCCGTCGCGCCGGTCCGCGCCCGCCTATGATCGCACTTGCCGAGCTCGTCACCGGGCAGCCTCTGCCCGAGCGGCACACATGTGCCTCCCCGACTGCGCCAGGGCGCCGGACGAATTGGCGCCGTGATCGGCAGATGGATCACCAGTGGGGTCGTCGTGCAGGGGTCGCGCCGCCGAAGTCGGGTTTGAGCACGCGAGTCCCTCGTGAACAGGCCAAGCCTGATCCATATCGCGATCACGGCGGCCCTGCGCGGGCCTCGGACCTGGGTCAGTCCTCCGGGGCCTTCGGGTACGTGCCCAGGATCCGGACCAGCTCCGTCTCGCCGCGCAGCTCCTCGAGCGCCGCGGCGCAGGCTGCATCGGACGGATCCCCGTCAAGGTCCACCCAGAACAGGTACTCCCAGCGGCTCACGCGGGCGGTCCAGGGCCGGCTCTCCAGCCGCGACAGGTTCAGCCCGCGGGTCGCGAACGCCCCCAGCGACCGGTACAGCGAGCCCGGCACGTTGCGCACCGCAAACGCGAGCGAGGTCCGCGCCGGTCCCGCGACCGCGGCCTCACGCGCGCCACCCAGCACCGAACCCCGCGCCTCGGGGCCACCACGCGCGATCACCGCGAACCGCGTTTGGTTGTTGCTGCCGGACTGGATGTCGTCAGCGAGGACCGTGAGCCCATAGATCGCCGCGACCCGCGCCGAGGCCACCGCCGCGGCCCCTCGCTCGCCGCGTTCCGCGACCTGCTTGGCGGCTCCCGCCGTGTTGTAGGTCGTCTGCACCGTCCACGGCCGCGACTGGAGGAACGCATCGGCCTGGGCAAGCGCCGCGGAGATGGAGTAGACCCGCTCGATGTCCTCGAGGGTGTCGCCGGGCAGCCCCAGCAGCGCGAGCCGGACCGGGACGGAGACCTCGCCGACGATCGGCAGGTCGAACTCCCAGAGCAGGTCCAGGTTCTCGCGGATGGTCCCCAGGAGCGACGACTCGACCGGCACGACGCCGGCGGCGACGGACCCGTCGCGCACCGCCTCGAAGACGGCGCGGAACGAGGACATCGGCACGGCCGCAGGCGAGGCGAAGAACCGGAGCACGGCCTCCTCGGCGAAGGCTCCAGGCTCGCCCGTGTAGCCGACGCGCATGGCCGAAGGATCGCTCATGGCCGAAGGATCGCTCATGGCCGAAGGATCGCTCATGGCCGCCGCCCGCGCGCGACCTGGACGCTGACCGGGATCGCGAGGGTCCCGTCGGCCCGTCGGTGGACCTCCACGAGCCGGTCGAACGCCGCGCGGATCGCGATCTGGACCTCGGGCGGCTGACCCGTGACCAGCGGCCGGATCCGGACCGCGGAGTCCAGGACGCCGTTCCACAGGGTCCCGGGATCCGGCACCGCCGCCTCGAACATGATGTGGCTGGTCCCCACGTCGACGAAGCCGGACCCCTCCAGGAGTCCCCGGAGCTCGGCGTCCGAGCGGAAGTTCGTTGGCCCGGCCGGCAGCCCGGGCGGCGGCGGCGCGTCCACGAAGGCCACGGCGTCCACGATCAGGCCCAGGAGCCGGTTCCGCGACGGCGCGTCCCACGCCGAGAGCGCCAGCCAGCCACCGGGCCGCAGGACCCGCCGCGCCTCCGCCAACGCGACGTCGGGCCGGCCGACGTGGTTGAACACGAAGTTGCCGACGACGGCGTCGAACGCGCCCTCGCCCGCCGGGATCGCCTCGAACGAGCCGACCCGGAACGGGATCGACGGGTTCGCGATCGCGGCCCGCCGCACCATCGAGGGCGCGACGTCGATGCCCACCGTGTCCGCGCCGAGCGCCGCCGCGGCCGCGGCCAGGTCGCCGGGCCCGGAACCCACGTCGAGCACCTCGGTCCCCTCGCGGACCTGGGCGGCCGCCAGCACGGTGCCGCCCACGCGATTGGTCATCGTCGAGAGGAACCCGTAGGACCCCGCCCGCTCCTCCCAGCCCGCGGCCTCGAAGCGGTTGAACGCCTCGGCGTCGACGGTGGGGGCCGTGGGGGCGGTGGCGGGCGGCAGGACGGGCTCCGCGCCCGCGCCGCCCCCTACCGGTTGAACCACTCCATCGCGTCGACGTCCGCCTCGGCATCGAACTCGGTCGAGATCGGCTCGGTCTCGGCGTCACGCGGGTCACCCCGGGCATCCCCGGCGGCCTTCGCGGCACCGGTCCACGCCTCGGAGCCCAGCATCGCGTTGAGCGCCTCGACATACGCCTCCACCGACGCCGCGATCGTGTTCACGGACGCGACCTCGCCGGTGAACCGCCCGTCGGAGCGGCCCCCCTCGGCGGTGGCCGGTGGCGCGATCCGCACGGTGACCCCGCCCTCGGCGTCCGGGCCTTCGGCCAGCGCATGGACGTCGTACGCGAGCAGCAGCGGGCTGCCGCCCAGGACGTCGGCCAACGCGGTGTCGACGGCGCGGAACAGCGCGTCGACCGCCCCCGTCCCCTCCGCCGACGCCTGCCAGTCGTGCGAGCCCGCGTAGAGGACCACGGCGGCCCGCGACACGAGGTTGGACCCGGAGGTCACCGTCCAGCGGTCGAGGCGGATACGATCGGTCACGCGGTGCCTCCCGGTGCGGCATCGGCCGTCGCCGTGCCGTTGGTGGTCGTGAAGTGCCGCTCGTTCCGCCGGAGCACCGAGGCCCCGGAGGTCCAGATCGCGTACTCCAGCGAGTCCGCCAGCGCCTGCGCCGACGCCGCGATGATGTTCGTGTCGCTGCCCATCGTGCTCCAGGTCCTGCTGCCATCCTGGGAGTCGATGATGACGCGGGTGCGCGCCGCCGTCGCGGTGGCCCCGTCGAGGATGCGGACCTTGTAGTCCACCAGGTGCACGCTGTCCAGCACCGGGTAGAAAGCGCCCAGGGCCTTGCGCAGCGCGCCATCGAGCGCGTTGACCGGTCCGTTGCCATCGGCGGCGGTGTGCAGGACCTCGGCCGCGACCTCCACCTTGACGGTGGCCTCCGCGAGGAGCTCGCGCCCGGAACGCTGCTCCACGAGGCACGTGTAGTCCAGGATCCGGAACGGCGCCTCGTAGCCGGGCGAGTTGCGGCGGATCAGCAGCAGCTCGAAGGACGCCTCGGCGCCCTCGAAGGCGAGGCCCTCGTTCTCGAGCTTCTTGATCAGCTTGCTGAGCTCTCTCGCATCCAGCACGCCATCGAGCTCGTGGCCCAGCTGGCGCGCCCGGATGGACGTGTTGGCCCTGCCGCCCAGCTCGGACACGACGAGACGCCCGGCGTTGCCGACGGCGGTCGGGTCCACGTGCTGGTAGCTGTGCTCGACCTTGGCCACGGCCGCGCCATGGACGCCGCCCTTGTGCGCGAACGCGGACCGGCCGACGTACGGCTGGTAGTCGTTCGGGTTCTGGTTGGCGATCTCCGCCACCGACCGCGAGAGCTCGGTGAGGGCCGGCAGGTCGCCGCCGCCCGGAGGCGTGAAGCGGCGCCAAGGT
>JANNHX010000529.1:0-2432 GCA_031404615.1 Chloroflexota bacterium | reverse complement strand
GTCCACCCCACCGGCTACCGCTCGCGGCCCTGGACGATGCGCATGTTCGCAGGCTTCGGCAGCGCCGAGGACACGAACGCCAGGTTCCGCCAGCTCCTCGATGCCGGCCAGACGGGCCTCTCGATCGCCTACGACATGCCGACGCTCTACGGCTACGACACGGACGACGCCGAGGCCGAGGGCGAGTTCGGGACGTGCGGCGTCGCGGTCAGCAGCCTCGCCGACATGGAGGTCCTGCTGGCGGGCCTCCCGCTGGACCGCGTCAGCACCTCGATGACGATCAACGCCCCCGCGGCGCCGATCTGGGCGATGTACATCGTCGCCGCCGAGAAGGCCGGGGTGCCACGGGCGCGCCTCGAGGGCACGATCCAGAACGACATCCTCAAGGAGTACGTCGCCCAGAAGGAGTTCCTGTACCCGCCCGGGCCGTCGATGCGCCTGGTCGTGGACACGATCGAGTTCGGGACGCGCGAGATGCCGCGCTGGAACACCGTCTCGATCAGCGGCTACCACATCCGCGAGGCGGGCTCGACGGCCGTGCAGGAGCTCGCGTTCACCATCGCCGACGGCATGGCCTATGTCGAGGCGGCGATCGAGCGCGGGCTGCGGGTCGACGACTTCGCGCCGCGGCTCTCGTTCTTCTTCAACAGCCATAGCGACTTCTTCGAGGAGATCGCCAAGTTCCGGGCGTCGCGGCGCATCTGGTGGAAGCTGATGAGCGAGCGCTACCGGGCCGAGAACGAGCGCTCGACATGGATGCGCTTCCACACCCAGACCGCGGGCGTGTCGCTTGCGCCGCAACAGCCGCTCAACAACCTCACGCGCGTGGCGACCCAGGCGCTGGCCGCGATCCTGGGCGGGACGCAGAGCCTCCACACGGACGCGTACGACGAGGCGCTCGCCGTGCCGACCGCCGAGGCCGCGCTGCTCGCGCTCCGCCAGCAGCAGGTGCTGTTCGAGGAGACGGGCGTCGCGTCCACCGTCGACCCGCTCGGCGGCTCGTGGTTCGTGGAGTCGCTGACGAACCGCGTCGAGCGTGAGGTCTGGCGCTATCTCGACGAGATCGACCGGCGCGGCGGCATGGTCGCGGCCATCGCGGACGGGTACCCGCAGCGCGAGATCGCGGACAGCGCATACCGGTTCCAGCGCGAGTTCGACGCGGGGGAGCGGCGCATCGTCGGGGTCAACGCCTACGTCAACGCTGAGCCGATCCGGGTGCCGGTGCTGTCGGTACCCGCGGGCTCCCAGGAGCGGCACCTCGCGCGCCTGGCGCGCACGCGGGCGGAGCGGGACCCGGCGGCGGTGGCCTCGGCGCTTGCGGGCCTGCGGGACGCGGCCTCTCGCCCCGCGAGCAGCGAGACGAACCTGATGCCGCACTTCATCCGCTGCGCGGAGGCGTACGCGACGCTCGGCGAGCAGTGCCGGGTGCTGCGCGACGTCTTCGGGGAGTACCGGGAGCCGGTCTCCGTCTAGCGTGTCGGGCGGTGCGCCCGCGCGAGCTCGATCGCTTCGACCAGGGAGTGCGCCACGCCGTCGGCCCCCACCGTCGCCCCGAGGCCCGGCACGGAGGTGATCCCGCCGCCGATCAGCACCGCCGCGTCGGCACGCGCGTCCTTGACGGCGACCACCGCATCGGCCAGCTGGCCCACCCGCATGCCGTCCATCGCGGACAGACAGACGAGCGCCACCTCGTTGCGGGCGACGAACGCGGCGAGGTCCGCGGCCGGGAGGTCGGCCCCCAGGTTCGCCACGGTCCAGCCGTCCTCGGCGAGGATCTGCTCGAGGCATGCGAGCCCGATCATGTGCTGCTCCCCCTCGACGCCCGCGAGCACCGCGACCGGCCCCACGCGCCCCTCCGGGCCGAGGTCCGGGCGCAGGCGCTCGAGCGTGCGCAGGACCGTGCGCGACGCGAGGTGCTCCTCGGCGACGGTCCAGCGGCCGGTGCTCCAGCGCTCACCGACGAGGTGCATCGCCTCGCGCAGGAGCCCGTCGTAGACCTCGGCTCGGGACGACTCGTCCAGCGCATGGCGGAGGGTCCAGGCCGCGAGCTCGTCGTCGCCGTCCGCGAGGAGGCCCGCGAGGAGCTCAGGCGACAGCGAGGCGGCCGGCACAGCGGCGGCTGCCGCCGGGTCGACGGGAGGAAGTTGGAACGGGACGTCGTCGCTCACGAGGCGGACTCTAGCATTCGGGCGCGGAGCCCGCGTGCCGCTGGACTGGGAGGCCCGGCTCAACGAGCTGCTGGCGCGCCCGACTACCATGGCGTCATGTACTCCGATGCCCTCTCCTTCCTCGAAGACGAACGCGACACCTTCCGGGCTTCGGTCAATATCCGTCCACGGGTTTGAGCTTTTAGTGACTCGTACGCATCGGATTTTCCATTTGCGCGCAGGATGGTTTGTGCGCCTTCGGAGACGACTTCCCAATGGGCATTT
>JANNHX010000528.1:0-28536 GCA_031404615.1 Chloroflexota bacterium | reverse complement strand
GACACGACCTCGATGCCGATGCCGCCGATGCGGGTCGGGGTCCACGTGAAGTACTCGTCCACGAAGTCCCGGTTGAGCCCGATCGCCTCGAACACCTGGGCGCCGTGGTAGCTGTGGACCGTGCTGATGCCCATCCGGCTGATGGCCTTGATGACGCCCTTCGTCGCGGCCTTGCGGTAGCGGTCCTCAGCGGCCTCGGTTGGGCCCGGGATGACGCCGAGGCGGACCTGGTCGTCGATGGTCTCGAAGGCGAGGTACGGGTTGATCGCGGACGCGCCGTAGCCGATGAGCAGGCAGAAGTGGTGCGCCTCGCGCGGCTCGCCGGACTCGAGGAGCAGGCCCACGCGCCCGCGCGTCCCCGCGCGCACGAGGTGGTGGTGGACCGACGACACGGCGAGGAGCGCCGGGATGGGCGCGTCCGTCTCGGTGTGGCCGCGGTCCGAGAGGATGACCTGGCTGTACCCCTCGGCGATGGCCTCCGACGCCTGGCGACGGAGGTCCTCGATGGCGCGCCGGAGCCCGGAGCCGTTGTCGGCGACCTTGAACAGGATCGGCAGGGTGATCGTGCGGAAGCCGTGGCTGTCCGGGCCGCCGTCGAGCGCCCGGATCTTCTCGAGCTCCGCGTTGCTGATGACCGGCGAGGGCAGGGCGACCTGGTGGGCGGCGTCCGGCCCGGGCTCGAGCAGGTTGGCCTCCGGCCCGATCGACCGGTCGGTGGCCATGATGATCTCCTCGCGGATCGCGTCCACCGGCGGGTTAGTCACCTGCGCGAAGCTCTGCTTGAAGTAGTTGTAGAGGAGCTGGGGGCGCTCGGAGAGGACGGCGAGCGGCGCGTCGTTGCCCATGGAGCCGATGGGGTCGTCACCCGTCGTCGCCATCGCGTTGATGATGAAGCGGACGTCCTCGCTGGTGTACCCGAAGGCCTCCTGGCGGCGGAGCACGGTCTCATGGTCGGGCCCGATGACGGTCGCCGGCGCCGGCAGGTCCGCGAGGTTTACGAGGGACTCGCGGACCCACTGCTCGTACGGGTGGGCGCCCGTGATGGCAGCTTTCAGCTCTTCGTCCGGGATGATCCGGCCCTGCTCCGTGTCGACGAGGAACATGCGCCCGGGCTGGAGGCGGCCCTTGGCGACGATGTCCTCCGCGGGGATGTCGAGGACGCCGGCCTCGGACGCCATGATGACGCGGCCGTCCCTCGTGACGTAGTAGCGCCCGGGGCGGAGGCCATTGCGGTCCAGCGTGGCGCCGATGCGGACGCCGTCCGTGAAGGACAGCGAGGCCGGCCCGTCCCACGGCTCCATGAGGCACGAGTGGTACTCGTAGAACGCCCTGCGCTGGGCGTCCATCGAGGTGTCCCGGCTCCACGGCTCGGGGACCATCATGATCATCGAGTGGGCGAGGCTCCGGCCCGACAGGTGGAGCAACTCCAGCACGTTGTCGAAGATCGTCGTGTCCGACCCGTCCACGTCGACCGCCGGCAGGATCTTGTTGAGGTCCTCGCCGAACACGCTCGAGCGGAAGGTCGACTGCCGCGCGAACATCCAGTTGACGTTGCCGCGGAGCGTGTTGATCTCGCCGTTGTGGCTGATGTAGCGGTACGGGTGCGCGCGCGACCAGGACGGGAAGGTGTTGGTGCTGAAGCGGGAGTGGACGAGGCCCAGCGGGCTCTCGAAGCGCTCGTCGAGCAGGTCCGGGTAGAACGTCAGCAGCTGGGACGCGTTGAGCATCCCCTTGTAGACGATCGTGCGACACGACATCGAGGGGATGTAGGCGTCGCCGCGGCCGGGGAGCGCGCTGCGGCCGATGGCCTTCTCGATGAGACGGCGGGCGACGTAGAGGCGGCGCTCGAAGACGAGGTCCTCGTCGTGTCCCGTCGCGAGGCCGTCGGGGCGGGCGATGAACGCCTGGACGATGACCGGCTGGCTTGCGCGCGCCGACTCGCCGAGCTCGGAGGGGTCCGTGGGGACGTCACGCCAGCCGAGGAGGCGCAGGCCCTCGCCCGCGAGCTCGTGCTCGAACCGCCCGATGGCACCTGCCCGGCTCGCGTCGTCGCGCGGCAGGAAGACCATCGCGACGCCGTAGCCCGCCTCGGGGAGGGCGATGCCGGCGTCCGCCGCGACGGCGCCCAGGAACCGGTGGGGGATGCTGACCATGATCCCGGCCCCGTCGCCGGTGTTGGCCTCCGAGCCGGTCGCGCCGCGGTGCTCGAGGTTGACGAGGACGGTCAGGGCGTCGCGGACGATCGAGTGGGAGCGGCGACCGGCGATGTCCACCACGAAGCCGAACCCGCACGCATCGTGCTCGGTGGACGGCTCGTACAGGGTACGGGGCTGGGCCACGGCAGGTCTCCGCCTTCACACCCTGGCTGGGGTGGGGGCGGAACGGTACGCACTCGATCCCCCCGGGGCAGGCGGCACGGTGGTGATCGTTGGGTTGCGGTTCGGGGTCCCCGTTGCCGCGGTCCGGCGAACCGGGCAGGACGCCCGACGAGCGAGGCCAGGATTTGTGCACCTTGCACAGGGTCGGACGAACACAGCCGGCGGCACGACCTCGCCCAGCACGAACCCAGGCACGGCGAGATGCGGCCCCGTACGGCACCGGCGTGATTCAGCGCTGGCCGCATGGAGTCCGGCCCGGATGGCTCACGGGGGGATGCGGACCGGGTCTCGCTCTTCGATTCTTGCCGCTATGGGCAGCCCTACCGAGCTGTACGGCATCCTGGGTGTCCCACCGTCCGCGGACGCGACCTGCATCCGTGCCGCGTACCGGAGGCTGGCGTGGATCCATCACCCGGACGTGGGCGGGTCGGGCCACCGGATGGCAACGCTCAACGAGGCCTGGCGCGTGCTGCGCGACCCGCACGAGCGCGCGCGCTACGACGTCCGGAGGAGTGCCGCCATCATGGCTGCCGCGATGGCCTCCGCATCCACCGTGCCAACGCGCGACCGGACCGCCACCCCGCCGAAGGCCGCAGCACGGCCGAGCAGCCCGGTCCCGCCGCCCGGCGAAGCCCCTGTGGCCGCCGGTCCCCCGGCAGCATCCCCGGCAGCATCCCGGACGTCACCGTCCGGACCCACGGTCCTGGACTTCGGCCGCTCTTCGGGCTGGTCCCTGGCCCAACTCGCCGAGCGTGATCCGGACTACCTGGAGTGGCTGGCCAGGACGCCGATCGGGCGAGGACTGCAGCGTGAGATCCGGGCCCTGCTTCTGCGGCGGGCTTGCCCCGGAGAGCGCTCCAAGGGGGGCATGCGGCCGGCCTTCGGCGGGCGCTGAAGGTCGCGTCCATCGGTGCGCCTCGTGGAACTGGGCACTTGGTGACGATAGTAGCGGGCCACTTGGGGCTGACGGAGGGACACGCCCGGTGCATGCTGCATGCCACGATGACCGCGTGCCCTCCCCCGGCCGCCCTCGAGGGTGCCGGCCCCGCCGACAGGACCAGGACTTGACGCCAAGCGGCTTCGACGACGTGCTGCTGAACCCACCCTCGCCCCGCCCGATGACCGGTGCCCCGGTTAGGGGCGAGCGCGGCGCGGCCCCGGAGCAGGAGAGACCGGGAAGGCCGCAGCCCGGCCGCCGCCAGGTCAGACTCACCAGGGTGCTGATCGTGGAGGATGAGCGACTGATGGCGGAGTTGCTCGCCGCCCTGATCGAGGACGAGGAAGACATCCGGGTCGTCGGGATCGCGACGAGCGTGGCAGATGTGGCCGCCTATCGGGCGCGTCGACCTGATCTCGTGCTCATGGATTACCGCCTGCCGGACGGCACCGGCGCAGAGGCCACGCGGATCGTCAAGGCTCGGTGGCCTGCGACCCGCGTGCTGATGCTGTCCGCCCTCCGCGACGACGACACGGTGCTCGATTCCATCCGGGCCGGGGCAGATGGGTACCTCAGCAAGGATCGCGCCGGCGAGGACATCGTGGCCGCGATCCGAGCCGCACGCGCTGGTGAGACCCTGCTCCCACCGGCGCTGCTCATCGAGATCGCGCGACGCGTGATGGCCGGCCGCGCCCAGACGACCGCGGAGCATCAGGTCGAACCGTTGACGACGCGGCAGCGCGAGATCCTGCGGGAGCTCGCGAGCGGCCGCTCGACCCACGAGACCTGCGAGCGGCTCCAGCTCTCGCCGAACACGCTGCGCACGCACGTGCAGCACATCCTCGCCAAGCTCGGCGCCCATTCGAAGCTCGAGGCGGTCACCACTGCCCTGCGTCTCGGTCTCGTGTCCTCGCCCCGCGAGGTCGAGGCCTGGGCCGAGTCCGCGGCCATGGACGACGGAGACAGTACCGGGCGATGACCCGGGCTGGGTCCTGGCCATCCAGGCCCGCCACGTTCGGCCTCGTCCGGTAGGCCTTCCCCCGGACGGGCGCAACGGCGTCTCGCACCGCATCATGGACCGATGCGTATCAGGGACTTCGGCGTCGAGATCTGGATGAACCGGTGGGAGACCCGCTGCCGGTACAACCTGGCCGAGACCTGCGTGGACTCGGTCACGACGGCGGAGCTCCTGGAGCTCGCCGGCCTGGACGAGGCGGCGCTCGCCGCGCAGCTGCTGCCGATGCGCCTCTCCTACGGGGAGATCGAGGGCTCCGCGCGCCTCCGCGCCGCCATCGCCGCCCACTACGAGACAGTCTCGGCCGACGACATCATCGTGGCCCACGGGGCCATCGGCGCGAACGCGCTCGCGTACCAGGCGCTCGTCGAGCCCGGCGACGTCGTCATCCCGATCGTCCCCACGTACCAGCAGCACACCGCGATCCCGGAGAGCCTCGGCGCCGAGGTCCGCCCCTTGCGCCTCCGCGAGGCGGACAGCTGGCTGCCGGACACGGACGAGCTGCGGCGGCTCGCCCGCGGCGGGGTCAGGGTGATCGCCGTCGTCAACCCGCACAACCCGACGGGCGCGCTCCTCGACGATGCACGCGTCGGGGAGGTCATCGAGATCGCCCGTGAGGCCGGCGCCTGGATCCTCGCCGACGAGGTCTACCGCGGGATCGACCAGGCGGACCCGGGCACCTCGGCGTCGTTCGTCGACCGGTACGAGCGCACCGTCGGAATCGGCAGCATGAGCAAGGCCTTCTCGCTCGCCGGCCTGCGGCTTGGGTGGATCGTGGCGCCCGGCGAGGTGCGCGAAGCCGTGAGCCGCCACCGTGACTACTCGGTGATCAGCGTGGGCATGGTGGACGACCTGCTGGCGTCGATCGCGCTCGAGGCCCGCGACGCGCTGCTTGCCCGGAACCGCGGGATCGTGCGCGTGAACCTTGCAATCCTGGACGCGTGGGTCGCAGGCGAGCCACGGATCACCTACGTGCGACCGGCCGGCGGTACGACCGCGCTCCTGCGCTACGACGCGCCGCTCGACTCGGAGGCGTTCTGCATGCGCCTGCTCGAGGTGGAAGGCGTGCTCCTGACCCCGGGGTCCGCGATGGACGCCGAGGGGTACCTGCGCATCGGGTATGCCAACGAGACGGCCGTGCTGCGCGAGGGCCTCGAGCGCGTCTCGGCGTTCCTTGCGGCGCTGTAGCCTTCGCCCCCCACCCGAGTCCCTTCGCCCCCCACCCGAGTCTCGTGTGGATGAGATCCGGGGGTCACGAGCGTGGCTCAACCCGGATTCCGCGGGCTCACGACGTGAGCCGTGCGGCAGCATCCCCGATTCGATCCACAGGCGGATCACGGCCGTGGACGCAGACCTTCGCCGACGTCACGCCGCACCGCGCGGAGCTCCACCCGGACCGTGCAGGAGTCTCGCGGCGGCATCGGCGTAGCCCGCGTAGGCCGGCCGTGCCCGCCGCGATCCAAGGAGTGTCGGTCGAAGCCACGGGCCGGAGCGTGCCGCCGGGTCGACCATCGCGAGCGTCCAGCCCCGCGGCACGGGCTGCCTGGGATCGGCGAACCACGCCGCCGTGGCATCGACCGGTGCCGGGAACGCGCGACGGACCAGGTCCGGGGCATCCGCCAGCCGGCGCCCGACGACCTCGGTGTCGAGCACGGCCGCCATGACGGTGATCCGGACCGGGTCCCAGCCGAGCCCATGGGCGGCCGTCAGGGCCTCGCGCTCGTAGAACGCCAGGCTGCGCTGCAGGCCGCCGAGGTCCGGGATGTCGGTCTTCGTCTCCTCGACGAGCAGCGCACGGTCGGACGGTCGGAACGCGAGCAGGTCGATCTAGCCCCGCGGCTCAGCGTCGCCCAGCCTGACCTCGGTCGCCGTGAGGAACGCCCTCCGCTCGAGGTGGCGCACGATGAACCCGCTGACGAGGGCGTGGAGGCCGTCGCGCTGTCGCTGGCGATCCTCGAGATGGCGCGCATCGAGCTGCAGCGAGGCCCTGATGCCGAGGGCATACAGAACGCGCTCGATCAGTAGCACGTCGATCGCCTCGCACCTCCCGCTCTCGACGCGGGAGATGGTGGCCTGCGACACGTGGGCCTTCGCCGCGAGATCGCGCTGGCTCCAGCCGATGAGCACCCGGGCATTGCGCACGGTCTCACCGATGGCGACCGCGAACCCCTGGTGGCGCAGCGGAACGATGACGTCGGGCATACGCGGATTCATAGCTGGCGCCACTTACCGGGCGCTTATTGAGCCGGGGGCGCATGCCACATCGCCGCCGCCCCACCGCTCCACCGCGGGCTGATTCGTCCCGCCTCCGCCCCACCGCGGGCTGAGTCGTCCCGCCGACGCCCCCGGCGAGTCTCGTGTGGATGAGATCCAGGGGTCACGAGCGTGGATCGGCCCGGATTCCGCGCGCTCGCGACGTGAGCTGTGCAGCAGCACCCCGGATCTGATCCACAGTGGGATCTCGGCCAAGGCACCGGCCAAGGCACCGCCGGGCAACGGCCAGGGCACCGGCCAAGGCACCGCCGGGCAACGGCCAGGGCGCGTGCCAGGGCACGGGCGATGAGCCGGGGCCGAGCGCTTGCCGGGCGCTTGCCGCGGAGCGCCTGCGGCCGAGCGCTTGCCGAGCGCTTGCCGCGGGCGGGGCACGGCCGAGCGCCGTCGGGAGCACCAGCCGCGACGATCAGGCCGCGGCGCCCGCCTCCGCGCCCTCCCCGGTGTCCGCCTGCCGCCGTCGCATTGCCGGCCCGGCGGCAGCCGCCAGTGTGATCAACAGCGCGACCACGAGGAAGGCGGCCAGCACGAGTGCGTCCAGACCCGGGTGGGAGCCGCCGCCGGCGATCGCGCCGCGGAACGCGTCGGCCGCGTAGGTCATCGGCATGAGCGGGCCGAGGGCCCCGATGAGACCCGGGGCGGTCGATGCCGCGTAGGGGATGCCGACGGCCGCCACCTGCACCACCAGGAGCAGGAGGGCGAGCAGCCAGCCGCGCGGCCCGAACATGGCCACGAGCGCCTGGACGATCGCCGTGAAGGCCAGGGTGGACAGGATTGCGAACCCGATGAGCCCGACCATGTCCGCGACCTGCACGCCCAGCAGGATCTGCAGGCCGACGACCATGAGCAGCGAGCCCGCCACGCCCACGAGCGCCGCGAGGCCGAAGCCCACGACGACACCGCGGACCCAGCGCCGCTCGTCGGATGCCCAGATCGCGGGCAGGACCAGGAACGCGCCCATGACGCCCAGCCAGGCGGCCAGCGCCATCAGGAACGGCGCAACGCCGTCCTGCGAGCCGCCCACCGCGTTCACGCGGGTCGCGTCCACGGCAACCGGATCCGCAGCGAGGGTGCTCAGCCTGGTACGGGTCTCGCTGCCGTAGGTCCCGATCCCGGCCGCCGAAGCGTCCAGGTCGCCGGCCAGCGCCTTCGCGTCGTCCGATAGCGTGGTCCCGTTGTCGGCCAGGTTGTCCGCCTGCGCCTCGACGAGCGTGCCCGCCTGCAGGGCGAGATCGGCCGCCTCGGTCAGCTGGTCGAGGCCGCCGGTCGCGCTCGCCGTGCCGTCGGCCAGGGCCTGCGCCCCGTCGGCGGCCTTCGAGGCGCCCGAGGCCAGCGCGCCCGTGCCCGACGCGAGCTTGTCGAGCCCCTTCGCCAGGTCGTCAGCACCCTTGGCCACGCCGGCGGTCCCGGCCGAGAGGTCGCTGATCCCGGCGGCCAGCTCGGGCATGCCGTTGGCGAACAGCCGCATGCCGGCGGCGTAGTCCGCGGCCCCCTTGGCGACCCCCGAGGTGCTCGCGAGGAGGTAGCCCAGGCTCGTCGGTTCGGTGGGATCGAGGTTGGTGAGGCTCCCCTCGAGGCCCGCGGTGTACGCCTTGACACCACGAGCGAGCTGCTCGGTGCCGTCGGCGCCGGTCGCGGTCCCGTCCGCGGCCTGGGACGTGCCGGCGGTCTGCGCCTTCACCCCGTCGGCGAGCTGGGTCAGGCCCGCGCCCTGGCCGTCAAGGCCCGTCAGGCCCTGGCAGACGGGGTCGGCGGCGCCGTGCGCGGCAACGCACGCAGCGGCGAGCGAGGACACCTGCGCGGTGTAGCCGCCCACGCTCGTTGCGAGGGTGTCGGCGTTGGCCGCTGCGCCCGACGCCAGCGACGCGGTCTGCGTGGCCCCGGTGTTGGTGCCGTCCGCCGCGGTCACCAGCTGGCCCGCCAGGGCGTCCATGTCGGTCGCCGTGGAGCCGGACCGGGTGACGAAGGTGGACCAGCCCGTCGAGATGCCGGCGGTTCCCGCCGCGATGCCGTCCGCCGCGTCGGCCAGCTTGACCACCTGGGCCGGCAGCGTGCTGGTCCTGGCATCGAGCGCCGCCATCCCGTCCGCGACCTGACCCGCGCCCGAGGCGAGCCTGGTCGCGCCCGTGGCGGCCGACACGGTGCCCGTCGAGAGCTGCTTCACACCGTCGGCCACCTTGCCCACGCCATCAGCGAGAGCGGCGGTGCCGTCCACGAGCTCGGTGATCCGGCCGGTGTCCGAGGTGCCGTCCACCAGCTGTTGGAGGCCGTCCACCAGCTGCCCCGCCACGACCGAGACGCCCGAGGCGTCACCGGCGAGGCTGGACGAGGCGGACGAGAGGTCCCCTGCCGTGCCCGCGGCGCGGCTGACCGTCGCCTGGGCATCCGTCACCGCGAGCAGCACATCGTCCACGTAGGACGCGGTGACCCCCTGCGCGGTGGATGTCGTGATCGCGGCCGCGACAGCCTGGGCCACGGTGCCCAGCGCGTGGCCGGACCCGTCGTCCGTCACGAGGCCGAGGTTCGCCTGCGGCGCCGAGCCGGTCGTGTCGGACCGGATTGCCGCCACGGTGCGGGAGAAGTCGGTCGGGATCGTGAGCATCGCCGCGTACCGGCCGTCCGCCAGCCCGGCCTCGGCGTCCGCCTGGCTGGCTTCGACCCATGCGAAGCCCTGGCCGGACCCCGGCTTGACGAGGGTCGCGGCCAGGTCGTCGCCCAGCGCGAGCTCGGTGACGGTCCCATCCGGGATGGTCATGGTGCCGCCCTCGTCGAGGTTGACGACCGCGGCCTGCATGGAGCCGATGGCGTCCATGGCCCCGCCGAGGGACCACGTCAGCAGACCGGCGACCACGATTGGGATCATGACGACCAGCGCCAGCCCCATGGCCAGCCGGCGGCGGGACGTGCCGCCCTGCGTGGCACCCGGCACGATGGCCTCGGCGACGACGAGCGCCTCGCCGGTGTCCAACCAGGTCGCCGCCTCAGCCGTACCCGGCGCGACCGCAGCCGCACCCGTCGCGATCGCAGCCGCCCCCATCGCGCTGGCGCCGACCGCGGCACCCGCCGCGACACCCACGGGCACCGGCACCGGGGCTGCCGCGCGGAACCGGAACCCGGACGGCCACCACGCCCAGTCGCCCGCGATCGTGGTGATGGCCGGGACGAGGATGGAGCGGACCAGGAAGGTGTCGATGAGCACGCCGATCGCGACTGCGACGCCGACCTGGAACAGGATCGTCAGCGGGGCCGTGGCCATGGAGCCGAAGGTGCCCGCGAGGATCAGGCCCGCGGAGGCGATGACCGCGCCGGTGTGGCCGGACGCGATCCGGACGGCGTCCTTCATGCCCCGGCTCTCCGCCTCCTCCTTGATGCGGTGCATCAGGAAGATGTTGTAGTCCGAACCGAGCGCCACGAGGAGCACGAACACGATCAGCGGCAGGTAGGGGCTGACGCCCGTGTGTCCCAGGATCTCCTGGAACAGGAAGGCGGACACGCCCAGCGTCGAGCCGTACGAGACCAGGACGGTGGCCACGAGGTACAGCGGAGACACGACCGCGCGGAGCAGGAGCATCAGCACGATCAGGATGCCCAGGACGGTGATCGCGCCGACCTTGAGGAAGTCGCTTGCCAGGGTGTCCTGGACGTCCGCGAACTGCGCGGTGGGGCCGCCGATGTGGCCGGACGCAGCCGATCCGAACGCCGTGGCGCCGTCCTGCAGCGTCATCCGGGCGTCCTTGATGATCTGGAACGCGCCACCGGTGTAGGGCGCGTTGGACGAGGTGAGGTAGAAGCGCGTGGCCGTGCGGTCCTCGGACACGAAGGCGTTGATCGCGTCGTTCAGCTTCTCGGCGTCCTCGCCCGTCAGCGAGGTCGGGAGGTAGAAGTCGTCGGGACGGGCCGCGAACACCGCCGCCAGCGCCGTGAACCGGTCCGGCAGCGCGTTGAAGGCGTCCTCGGCCTCCTTCCTGAACGCCTTGGCGCTCGTCGTGCCGGCGAGGCTCTTTGGGGAGAGCGTGGAACCCGGCTTGCCGTCGAAGTGGTCGGCGAGGCGGTCGAAGGCATCGGACAGCGCCAGGGCGTCCGTGATCGAGGCCTTGGTCTCAAGGGCCCTGGCGGCCTTGACCGCGTCCCTGTAGGGGTCGAGGGTCGGCACCTCGGGGAAGGCCGCAGCCAGCTCCGCGAGGTAGTCGCTCATGAGCGTGGAGTCCGAGTCGTCCGTGGTGTCGGAGCCCGCGGAGGCGGTGTTGGCCGGGTCCGTGATGGATGCGGACAGCGCGCGCAGCTGGGTGGAGACGACGCTCTGCTTCTCCACGCGGTCCACGATGTCGAGCGCATGCTCCAGACCGTCCCGGGCCTCGCGCCACGCGACGCCCGCGGCCGCGCCGGGGAACGCGACGGCGAGGCCGTTGACGTAGTCCAGCGACTGGTTCAGTCCGTCGCGGACCTCGGGATCCAGGAGGCTCGCATTGTCCGAACCCGAAGCACTGTCGTCGCCCTTGAAGCCGTCGGCCATCTCGCCGAGGGCCTTCGACGGCCGGAAGCCATCCGGGACGGCGGTGTCACCGTCCGGGGTCACGAGGCTGGTGGTGGTCGCGATGCCGCCGCCGGCGTGGAGGTCCTCCATGAGGACATGGAGCTTCGCGAGCTGGGCCGGCGCCAGGATGTCGCCGTCACCGCCGAGGTCGATGAGCGCCGTGGACTGGACGAGCTTGTCCTCGCCCAGGTGGTTGCCGATCTGCTCGTAGCCGATCCGGGAATCGGCGGCCGCCGGCAGGTCAGCCAGGACGTCGAAGTTCGAGTTGACCCGCGGCAGGTAGAGGATCGGGACGAGCAGCAGGGCCGTGAGGCCGATGGTCACGATGACGGGCCGCCGCGAGACCGCACGCGCGAGGGCGGCGAAGAAGCCGCGCGGCTCGCCCTCGTGCTTCTCGCGGGTGTGGAGCGGCCAGAACAGGTAGTGGCCGAAGATCGAGAGGAGGGCGGGCGACAGGCTCAGCGCCGCCACTAGCGTCACGGCCACCGCGATGGCGATGCCCGGGCCCATGGACGTGATCATCTTGAAGTCGCCGACGCCCATGGCCATCATGCCGACGATGACCGTGCCCGCAGACGCGGTGATGACCGCGCCGATGCGCCGGACCGTGACCTTGGCCGCGTCGTGCCAGTCGCCGTCGTGCGACACCTCTTCCCGGTAGCGGCTGATCATGAAGATCGCGTAGTCGGTCCCGACCCCGAACACCATGACCACGAGGAAGGTCTCCAGCGTGGAGGAGACCTGCCAGCCGGCGGCCGCCAGGAAGCCGAGCACGCCCTTGGAGACGACGTACGAGACGCCGATGGTTGCCAGCGGGATGAGGGCGGCGAGCGGCGCCCGGTAGATCGCCGGGAGCACGAGGATGACGAGCACGATCGTGACCTGTGTCGTGCTGTCCGTGCCGACCTGGACCGCTTCGAGATAGTCGGAGCTGATGGCCGCGGCCCCGGTGACGTGGGTCTCCAGGCCGCCGGGGGCGGTCTCGGCGAGGTGCTCGCGGAGCAGCTCCACGACGGCCGTGGCCTCGTCACCCGCATCCGCGACGTTGAGGTTGACCACGAACAGCTCGAACGTGCCATCGTCCGCCCGGAACAGGTCCTTGAGCTCCGGCCGCGAGTCCGCGGTCTCGGTGTCGGTGACGGCCGCACGGAGCCGCTCGGGCGCCGCGTCGCTCGCGGCCCAGGCGGCGAAGGCGTCACGCCAGGCCATGTCCGCATCCGTCAGCCCGCCCGGGCGGTCCATGGTGATGGTCGCCGACGAGGAGGACGTGCTCCCGGGAAAGGCGCGCTCGAGGGCGTCCTTGGCGACGCGCGACGGCGAGTTCTGGGGCAGGAACGTGGTCTGGTCCGTGGACCCCTGGCCGGACAGGCTGGGGGCGGACGTGGCGAAGAAGGCCGCCGCCACGATCCAGCCGACCAGGATCAGGAACCGGAAGCGGAAGGTCCAGGAGCCCAGGCGCTCGAACATCAGGTGCCTCCCCGGGTCGGGCGCGGCACGCGGACCCGGTGTCGAAGATGCGGAAGAGGGTTGCGGCGCTTGGCCGCGGCCGCTAGGATACGAGGGCGTATCCGATACGTCAACGTATCGGATACAGCATTGTATCGATCTGCACAGGGGTTCGTGCGCATGCGGCGTGGACAGCGACCGGGCGACTGGGCGGCCTGGATGGGGCCGAAGCCCTCGACCGCGCCCATGCACGCGCCGGAGCCCGAGCCCGAGCCCGAGGTGCCGGCGTCCTCGGCCGAGCCCGCGCCGGCCGAGCCCGCGCCGGCCGAGCCCGCGCCGGTGATCGCCTCCGAGCCCATGGTCACTCCCGAGCCGGACGCGGCCGGGGATGCCCCGCGTTCCCCGCGCCGAGAGGCGACCCGCCAGCGCGTGCTGGACGCCGCCCGCGAGGTCTTCGCGGAGATGGGCGTCATCGGCGGCACCGTGGAGGACATCTGCGAGCGGGCGGGCTTCACCCGCGGCGCGTTCTACTCCAACTTCAGCGACAAGGTCGATGTCGTGGACGCGCTCGTCGAGCGCGAGCACGCCCGGCTCCTGGAGCACCTGGACGTGAGCTTCCCCGAGGTGGACCGCGAGGTGGTGGCGGCCGAGGACCTGGCCACGGCCCTGACCGGCATCGTCCAGCGCATCCTGCAGTCCATCCCGATCGACCGCCAGCTGTCGCTCATCCAGACGGAGCTGGAGATCTTCGCGATCCGCCGCCCGGACCAGGCGGGGCGCTTCATCGCGATCAACAACCGCTTCCGGGAGCGGATCTCGGTCCTCATCGAGGGGGCCATGCAGCGGTACGGCCGCGAGCTCCTGGTGGACCCCTCGATCATCACGGATTCGATCGTGGCCATCGCGGAGCGAAGCGTCCGGCGTGCCCTCCTCGCGGGCGGCGGCGCGGACCCGGATGCCATGGCCAGCGCCGTCCTGCCGGGGCTGCTGCTCGCCTTCTCGAGGCCCGTCGAGGCCTGAGGCTCGTGCCCGCCGCTACGCGGTGACGAGCCGCCCGATCAGCACTCCGGCCAGCGCGGCCACACCGGCGATCCCCATCGTCTGAAGGGCGGTCCGGTAGACGCTCTCGCGCCCGATCCGCGCACGTGCCACGCCCAGGGCGGCCATCAGCGCCCCGGTGACGACCAGCGAGACGATCCGTGCAGTGTCGATGGGGAACAGGAGGAACGGCACCACCGGCACACCCGCGGCGAACAGGTCCGCCACGAACATCCAGAGGGCGTGCGCCCGAGGCGAGGACTCCGTCTTCATCGGGACGCCGAGCTCGAAGGCCGCCACGTACCCGAGCAAGGCCTCCGGATTGCGGCGGAGCCCCGAAACGGTGGCGTCCGTCTCCGCGGTCGTGAAGCCGGCCCCGCGCAGCCGGACACCGACGCGAGCGAGGGCGGCCTCCGGGTCGGCGGCGAGGGCCGCGCGGGCATCGCTGACCTGGACCCCGGCCAGGCTTCGCTCGGAGTGCACGTCGAGATAGGTGCCGGCCATCATCGAGACGGCGCCCGCGACCGCGCCGGTCGCCCCGGCCAGGACGACGATCTGCGCGTCGTTCGTGCGGGCCGCCACGCCGAACACGAGACCGGCGATCGAGACCGCCCCGTCCTCCATCCCGAAGGTGACGTCGCCGATCGAGGCCAGCAGCGACGCGCGCAGGCGCGCAGGCGCGCCGCGCAGGGATGCCATGGTGGTCGGCTCCTCCTGGTGGGACGGACGGCCAGTCTACCGGGGCTCCTCGCCCCATCAGCGGCACGGGCCGGCCGTCATCCGCCGGGGTGTACGCTGCCCCGCGACACTAGTGTCCTCCCGAGGCGGGAGCATCGTCGGGGTCTCGTCACGAATCGAGCCCATGCAGATTGAGGGTGTTCGCGCCGAGCGCGCCGGTCGGTCGACCGTGGTGTCGGTCGTCGGTATCGGGGCGTCCGCGGGCGGCCTCGCCGCGATCGAGGCCTTCTCGGGGATGCCCGCGAAGGCGAAGGCCGATCCCGCGGACGGGATGGACCTGCGCCCCAACTGTGCCTACATCGTCCCGCCCAATCGGATCATGTCATGTGGCGAGCTCCCGGCCGCCACCATCCGCGGCGCGCGGCGATGACCCAGCGCGACACGGGTGAGCAGCACCTCACCGGAGCGGCAGCGTCCGAACCGGACCGTGGACCGGAGTGGCTGTCCGGTGTCTCCGGCGTTGACCTGCGCGGCGCGCTCGACGCGATGCGCGATCCGTTCCTCCTCTGTTCGTCAATCCGGGCGGAGGACGGCTCGATCACACCTGGGCGGCACGCCCTTCTTCGATGCCTTCCGCCACGTCGTCGAGACCGGCGAGACATGGGCGGCGGACGCCATCGAGTTCACCGTCCCCGCCGCCGGCGGTGGCAAGCGGCAGGGCGTGATCAACATCCAGGTCGCCCGCTCCGGCGACGGGTTCTTCGCGACCTTCCAGGACCTGAGCGAGCGAGAGCGGGAACGGCGCGAACGTGACCACCTCGCCCAGGCGCTGGAGCAGACGGTCGACGGCGTGGTGACGCTGGATCCGGACGGCATCGTCACCTACGCCAACCCGGCGTTCCTGGAGATGGTCGGCCGGAGTCACGACGAGGTCGTGGGCTCTGCCGCCGAAGCCATCGCGATGTCCTCGTTCGGACCGGACGCGGTCGCATCCCTGCAGGAGGCGGCCATCGCCGGTTTGCCGTCTCGGATCGCGACCACCCACCCGGGCCCGGACGGCACGGCCCGTCATCTGGAGGTCACCGTGACGCCCGTGCGTGCCCGGGACGGGACCCCGACCGGTTTCGTGATCGGGATCCGCGATGTCACCGTGCAACACGAGGCCGAGCGACGACTCGACCGGCGGCGTGCGCTCGACCGGGCCGTCGCCGAGGTCGACCGCAGCCTGCTGCGTCTCGACGACCCCGGCTCGGTGGCGCTCGCGGCGTGCCGGGCGATGGTGGACACGGGCGAGGTCGCGATTGCCTGGATGGGGCTCCTCGATCCCGAGTCCGGGCGGGTCGTGTCGATCGTCAGCCACGGTGACACGGGGTTCCTCGACGCCGCCGGGATCACCTCCAGCGTGCCGGACCTCGACCGCGGAGCGGCGGGCGAGGCCATCCGCGCGTCGGCCCCCGTGGTCGTGGGTGAGATCGGCGCCTCGTTGTTGAGCGCCACCTGCCGGGAGGCCGCCGACCGCTTCGGCCTCCGCTCGCTCGCGGCCGTCCCGCTGCGCCACGGCGACACGACGCAGGGCGTGTTCGTTGTCTTTGGCGCGCGGCCAGACGCCTTTGGGCCCGACGAGGTCGCCGTCCTCGAGAAGCTCGCCGCGGACGTGGCGACGGCCCTGACCGCCATCGAGCAGTCGGACCAGCGCCGCGCCCTCGAGGTGGCGCTCGTGGGGTCGGAGCAGCGCTTCCGCGAGGCGCTCGCCGACGTCACCATCGCCGCCGTGATGCTCGACACGAGCTTCCGGATCCAGTTCGCGAACCGGCACTTCCTGGAGCTCGTGGGCTGGGAGGAGGCCGACGTCATCGGGCACGACTGGCACGACCGGTTCACCCCGCCCCGGCGCCGGGCCACCGAGCGTGCCGCCGATGCCGCGGCACTGCGGCTGGGGAGCGTCCCGCCCTACCGCCGCGGACCGGTGCTGACCCGCGCGGGAGACACGAGGGAGATCGGGTGGTCGAGCGCGCTCCTGCGCGACGCGACCGGCGCCATCGTGGGCATCGCGAGCCTCGGCAACGACGTGACCGAGCGGGTCCAGGCGCGGGCGGCGCTGGCGGCTTCCGAGGCGCGCCTGCGGACGGCCTTCGAGTCGATGCTGGAGGGCGTCTCGATCCTCTCGGCGATCCGGGACGCAAATGGTCAGATCGTGGACTTCCGGCTCGACTACTCAAACCCGGCCATCGGCGTCATCTCCGGCGTCCCGGCGGCCTACCAGACAGGGCACACGCTCCTCGAGCTGTTCCCGGCCCACCGCGAGAATGGCCTCTTCGACGCGTACGTGCGCGTGGTGGAGACGGGCGTGCCGTTCGATTCCGGTGTCGTCAGGTACGTGGACCCGGACGCCGCCGGGGGGCCGCACGACCAGACGCTGGAGCATCGGGCGGCGCGGATGGGTGACGGGTACGTGCTGTCGGTGCTGGACATCACCCAGCGCAA
The DNA here is from genome assembly GCA_031404615.1 of Chloroflexota bacterium. Classification (GTDB taxonomy): domain Bacteria; phylum Chloroflexota; class Limnocylindria; order Limnocylindrales; family CSP1-4; genus CAIXZV01. Next base: position 11,755 of record JANNHX010000528.1, on the reverse strand, counting down.
GGCGGCCGAGGACGAGATCCTCAGGCTCAACGAGGAGCTCGAGGCGCGGGTCCTCGAGCGGACGGCCTCGCTTGAGGCCGCCAACAAGGAGCTCGGGACGTTCAGCTACTCGGTGTCCCACGACCTCAAGAGCCCGCTGCGGGCGATCACGGGCTTCGCCGAGATCCTCCAGCGCCGCTACGGCGGGCAGCTCGACGCCAAAGGCCGCCACTACCTCGACAACATCGTCGAGGGCGGCCGGCACATGGGGGTCCTGATCGACGAGCTGCTCGAGTACTCCCGCCCAGACCCGGCCCCGGTCGGGGCCGTGCCGGTGCCCTTGGGGCCCATCCTCGAGCGCCTGCGCACCACGTTCGCCGACCGGATCCGCGCGGGCGGCGGGATGCTCGCGGTCGCGGAGCCCCTGGCCGTCCCGGTCGCCGACCCCACGCTCATCGAGCAGGTCCTGACGAACCTGCTCGACAACGCGCTCATCTACCGGCGGGACGGCGTCGCCCCGCTGGTCACGGTGTCCGCGGTCCGCCACGGCGACCGGGTGACCGTCGCGGTCGCCGACAATGGCATCGGCATCGCCTCCGAGCACCAGGAGCAGATCTTCGAGCCCTTCGTCCGGCTCCACGCCCCCGAGGCGTACCCGGGCACCGGGATCGGCCTGGCCACCGTGCGCAAGGCCGCGCGGCGCATGGGCAGCGAGGTCACCGTCATCTCGGTCCCGGGCGAGGGCAGCATCTTCGCCCTCGAGCTGTCGGCCGCGGCCCCGCCGGCCGCTCGGGTTGCTGTTTGAAGGGGGCGAAACCGGGCGCTTGCCGGTAGGGTTCTCTCCTCCATGCAGACCCTCCGTGCGGCACCCTGGCAGCTCTGGTTCCTCGTCCTCGGCGCGATCTGGGGCTGCTCGTTCCTGTTCATCAAGCTCGGGCTGCAGTCGTTCACGCCCGTCCAGGTCGCCTTCGGGCGGGTGACGATCGGCGCGTTCGTGCTGCTCGCGATCCTCCGCGCCACCGGGACCCGGCTGCCGCGCGGACGGGAGACGTGGAAGCACCTCGCGGTCGTCGCGCTGCTCTTCTGCAGCATCCCGTTCACGCTGTTCGCCTACGGCGAGACGCAGGTCTCCTCGATCCTGGCCGGGATCATCAACGCCGGCACCCCGCTCGCGACGCTGCTCGTGGTGCTCGTCGCGTTCCCCGCGGAGCGGCCGGGGCGTGGCGGGATCGCCGGGCTCGGCGTCGGGTTCGTGGGCGTCCTCGTGGTCGTGGGCGCCTGGAACGGGCTCGGCGGCGGCGAGCTGCTCGGCGTGCTCGCGTGCGTCGGGGCCATCCTCTGCTACGGCATCGCGTGGCCGTACACGCGTCACCACCTCGCCGGGGTCCCGGAGGGGCCGATCGCGATCGCGGCCGCCCAGGTCAGCCTCGGCTCGCTGTTCCTGCTGCCGGTCGTCGTGATCGTGACGCTGGCCGGTGGCGGCGGCCAGCAGGTGCCCCCCGCGCTCGACACCATCGTGGGGATGCTTGCGCTCGGCGCGCTCGGATCGGGCATCGCGTACGTGCTGAGCAACCACCTCGTCATCGAGGCAGGTTCGACGATCGCCAGCTCCGTGACCTACATCACCCCGCTGTTCGCGGTCGCGGCGGGGTCGTTCTTCCTGTCCGAGTCGCTCGAGTGGTACCAGCCCGTGGGCGGCGCGATCGTGCTGCTCGGCGTGGCGATCTCGCAGGGGCGCGTCCGGCTGCCGCGCCGGCGGCCCGAGGTGAAGGCGGTCTCCTAGTGTCGCGGTCCGCTGTTCGCTCACCGGATGGCACAGGGTCCGGCTCTTGACCGGCCTGGACCGGACGACCGGGTCGCATTGGTCGGCCCGGGGCGGCCCGGGGCCCGCCGTGATTGCGATCTGCATCAGATCCGGCCGTCCACGCGGGGATCGCGTGACGAAACCCGGGTTTGGGGTCCCGGGCCCTGCGTGGAAGGGCCGATCCTGATGCACATGGCGATCAAGGGACGGCGGACGCCGCCCGCATCCCGGGCGATCCGCCTGCAGGCGCCCCGCGCCCGACCGCGGACGCCGCCCGCGCTCCTGCGCCCGGTCCGTTCCTTCATCGCGGACACACCCAAGTGTCAGCAGGCGATTTGGCGTGCAGGAGCGACGTCACGAACCCGTGGTCCCGGGGTCCGCGCCACGCTCGCCGGAGCGCTCCTGACCCTGGCGTGTCATCCATGGCGGACCGGCCGCACAGCTGGTACGTCACCGCGGAGCGCGCCGGGAGCTGACGCGCCGGGCCGCTCCCGCGTGCACGGCGGAAGGCGTTTCACGAGGCAGGGGTTGTGGGCGGGTGTAGGGTAAGGGTCTGCCGCGCCTCTCGCGCGGCTCCGCGTGGTCACCCCTTCCTCTCTTCGAACGGGCCGTGCGTTCTGCAACCCTTGTTCGGGGAGCACCAGGAGGTCGCCCGTGACCACCGGAACCATCAAGCGCATCGTTGCCGACCGCGGCTTCGGATTCATCTCCGCCGAGGATGAGAAGGAATACTTCTTCCACCGCGGCGCCCTCGACGCGGCCCTCGACTTCGACCGCCTCCGCGGCGGCGAGAAGGTCGACTTCACGATCGAGCAGAGCCCCAAGGGACTCCGCGCCAACTCGGTGCGCCCGGCCTGACCGGACGGGGGCCGGCTTCGTCCGGCCCCACACCCACCGTGCGTCGCCCTGGGTGCGTCCCCTCGCGCCCGCCCGGATCGGAGCTTCTCTATCGTCAGCATCGGATTTGTTTCCACGTACCCCCCGCGCCGCTGCGGGATCGCCTCGTTCACGAGCGACCTGCGGCGCTCCACCGGTGACCACGAGGTCGTCGCCCTCGAGGGGACCGGCCCCTGGATCGACTATCCCGCCGAGGTCCATCACCGGATCCGCAAGGACGTCAGGACCGACTACCGCCAGGTCGCGCGCCACCTCGGTGCGTGCGTCGACGTTGCGTCGATCCAGCACGAGTACGGGATCTGGGGCGGCGACGACGGCGAGGCCGTCCTCGACTTCGTGGACGCGCTGACGATCCCCGCGGTCACGACCCTCCATACCGTCCTGCGCAAGCCCACGTCCCGCCAGCGCCGGATCCTCGCCGACCTGAGCCGCGCAAGCGCCGCCACGGTCGTGATGTCGCGGGCCGCTGCGGCCCTGCTGACGCACGAGTACGGCGTGGACCCGTCGCGGATCGACGTCATCGGCCACGGCGTGCCCGACCTGCCCCTCGTCCCGTCGCACACGGTCAAGCCGACCCTCGGGCTGGCCGGCCACAAGGTGATCCTGAGCTTCGGGCTCCTGGGGCCCGGCAAGGGCTTCGAGCTCGCGCTCGAGGCGCTGCCGGCCGTTGTCGCGGAGCACCCGGACGCCCTCTACGTGATCCTCGGAGCCACCCACCCCGAGCTCGTCCGCAACGAGGGCGAGCGTTACCGCGCGTCGCTCGCGAAGCGTGCCCGCGAGCTCGGCGTCGCCGACCACGTGCGCTTCGTCGACCGGTTCGTGGAGCCCGACGAGCTGTTCCGCTGGCTGAAGTCCGCGGACATCTTCGTCACGCCCTACCCGAACCTCGACCAGATCGTCTCGGGGACCCTGGCGTACGCCATGGGCGCCGGCCGGGCGATCGTCTCCACCCCGTACGTCTACGCGACGGAGCTGCTCGCGGACGGCCGCGGCGTCCTCGTCGCCCCCAACGCGCCGCGCGAGCTCGCGCGGGCCCTCGGCTCGCTCCTCGGCGACGACGTTGAGCGTGCCGCGCTCGGACGGCGGGCTTACGAGCACAGCCGGCGCATGGTCTGGCCGCAGGCCGGCCTCGCCTACGGACGGGTCTTCGCCCGCGCCGCCGGACGCCTCGCCCCGAGCAGGCGCTCGTCCGTCGCTGCCCCCGTCGGCGCCAAGTCCGCGTTCGCCATCCCGGTGGGCGCCCGTGCGTGACCCCGGCATGCTCCAGGCGCACCCTGGGAAGGTCCCCCTGGGCTCGCTGCACCCGCCGGTCCGGATCCATCTCGACCGGATGAGCGACGCCACCGGCATCTTCCAGCACGCCGTCGGGGCGACCCCCGACCCGGCGCACGGCTACTGCGTCGACGACGTCGCCCGCGCGCTCCAGGTCGACCTTCTCCAGGCGCTCCGGCTTGGCTGGGAGGCCGTTGCGGACAGTGCCTGGCGGAACCTCGCGTTCCTGCAGGCTGCGTTCGACACCGACAGCGGCCGATTCCGGAACTTCCTCTCGACCGACGGCACCTGGTCGCCCGAGCCTGCCTCCGACGACTGCCAGGGGCGCGCGATCCATGCCCTCGGCGACGCGGTCGTGGCGCCGTTCGACGTCCACCATGCCGCCCAGGCCCGGACACTGTTCCGCATCTCGCTCCCGGCCACCCGCAGGCTCGTGGCGCCCCGCTCGATCGCCTCGGTGGTCCTCGGCTGCGCGGCCGTCGTGCGCGCGGGCGGCTCCGCGTCCGTTACGGCGACGTACCGGCGGCTCGCGCGGGGCCTGGCCACGAGGCTGGAGGACGGCGCGAGCCGGCACGGCGGCCAGGACTGGCCATGGGCCGAGCCCGTCCTCACCTACGAGAACGCCCTGCTCCCGCGGGCACTCATCGTCGCCGGCGCGGCCCTCCACGAGGACCAGATGCGGCGCCAGGGTCTCGAGCTCCTGGACTGGCTGATCGGGGTCCAGGCGGCCCCGGACGGCCACTTCTCGCCGATCGGCAACACCTGGTGGGCCCGCGGCGGGACGCGCAGCCGGTTCGACCAGCAGCCGATCGAGGCGACCTCCCTCCTCGCGGCCACGCAGGCCGCGTTCGAGGTGACGGGCGACGCCCGCTACGCCAACGCCGGCGAGCACGCCTACGCCTGGTTCCTGGGCGCCAACGACCTGGGCTTCCCGGTCGCCGACCCGCTCCGGGGGGCCTGCTACGACGGGCTCACGTCCCGGGGCGTCAACCACAACCAGGGCGCGGAGTCCACGCTCATGTGGCTCAACGCCGCGGAGCGGATTGGCGCCTTGCGGACCGCTGCCGCCGCCAGGGCCCGAGAGGCCGGCGGGCCCCCGGGCCGCGTGGCGGCGCGGACGACCGCCGTCGCCGCCCGCGTGGAACAGCCGGTCGTCGCCCTGCGCCTGCTCCCGCTCCCGCCGCCGTGACGCGGCCCTCGGAGGCACAGCCCTTCATCCGCTCGGCGGCGAACCCCATCCTGTCCGTCGCGGATCTGCCGTACCCCGCCAACTCGGTGTTCAACCCGGGCGCGGCGATCGTCGACGGCGAGACAGTCCTGCTCGTGCGCGTCGAGGACATGCGGGGCATCTCGCACCTGCACGTTGCCCGCAGCAAGGACGGCGAGAGCGACTGGCGCTGGGACCCTGACGTCCTGCTCCGCTCCGACGAGACCCGCCACCCGGAGGAGGTCTGGGGCTGCGAAGACCCGAGGCTGACATGGCTGCCGGAGCGCGACGAGTGGGCCATCGCCTACACGGCGTACAGCCGGCGCGGTCCGCTGGTCTCGATGGCGATGACGCGCGACTTCCGGACGGTGACGCGTCTCGGGCCGGCGATGCCGCCGGAGGACAAGGACGCGGCCCTGTTCCCGCGCCGCATCAACGGGCGCTGGGCGATGATCCACCGGCCGTCGCCGCTCCGCGGCAACGCGAACATGTGGATCTCGTACTCGCCGGACCTCCACCACTGGGGCGACCACACGCTGCTGCTTGAGGCCCGCGAGGGCGCCTGGTGGGATGCCGGCAAGATCGGCCTCGGCCCCCCGCCCATGGAGACGCCCTTCGGCTGGCTGGTCATGTACCACGGGGTACGGCAGACCTCCGACGGGCCCATCTACCGCGTGGGCCTCGCGCTGCTCGACCTCGAGCACCCAGAGGTCGTCCTCAACCGGACGGACGAGTGGGTGTTCGGGCCCACCGAGCCCTACGAGCTCAACGGCGACGTGGGTCGCGTGGTCTTCCCGTGCGGCTGGACGGTGGATCCTGAGCTGGACCGCCTCACGCTGTTCTACGGGGCAGCCGACACGACGATCGCCCGGGCCGACGCCTCGTACAGCGACATCCTCAACCGGGTGCGGAGCGCTCCTCCGGGCTGATCGGCGGGCTGATCGGCGGGGCTGATCGGCCAGCGCCAGCCTCGCCCTGGTGGCACCATGCGCTGGTCGGCGCCGGAGCATGCACGCGAGCGAGGGTGCCGTCGCATCTGCCCGCGCCAGCCGAGGAGACGCCGTGCCGGACCGGCCGCCGTTCGAGGGCTTCCGCCCCGAGGCCATCACGTTCCTCGCGGAGCTCGCCGCCAACAACGACCGTGCCTGGTTCACGCCGCGCAAGGGCGAGTACGAGCGCCTCCTCAAGGAGCCGCTCGAGGCGCTGTGCGTCGCGCTGGCCGGGCGGTTCGAGACCCGCGGCCTGCCGCTGATCGCCGACCCTTCCCGCTCGCCGTTCCGCATCTACCGTGACGTGCGGTTCGCCAGGGACAAGTCGCCGTACAAGACCGCCGCAAGCGCGCGGTTCATGGCGCCCGGCGGCGGACCCGGAGCCTACTTCCACCTCGAGCCCGGCGAGATCTACGCGGGCGGCGGGCTGTACTGGGCACGGACGTGACCATCGACTCCACCGTGGGCGTGGGAACCACGTTCACCCTCGACCTGCCGCTCGCCGCCGACGGGAGCGCGACATGATGAGCCAATTGCCTCTCGCGGCCGCCGGTCCAGGGCCGGTACCGTCGCATTGTCGGCTCGTTGCCCCAGGCCCAGAACAGTCCTTCAGCGGAGTCGTCGAGCGCATGAGCCGTGTAGGTCGCGAAGCAAGGATCCTCCTCGTCGATGACAGCGCCAACGACATCGAGCTGGCCATTGACGCGTTCTCGGAAGGCCGCCTCGGCAACCCGATCGACGTGGCCAGGTCCGGCCGTGACGCCCTCGATCACCTGCTCGGGCGGAAGCTGGACGCCGATGGCCGGCCGGTGCCGCTGCCGGACATGATCCTGCTGGATCTCAAGATGCCCGGGATGGATGGGTTCGACGTCCTCCGGGAGATCAAGGAGACGCCGATTCTCAAGCGGATCCCGGTGGTCATCCTCACCTCGTCCCGGGAGGAGGGCGATCGGGCCATGTCGTACGACACCGGCGCCAACTCCTACCTGGTCAAGCCCGTGTCGTTCCAGGGGATGCTCCGCATCGTCGAGCTGGTCGAGGACTACTGGCTGACCATCAACGTCGGGCCGCCGATGGACGGGGATTCGCACCCGTCCGCACCACAGAGCCCGTGAACGCCACCGGCGCGCCCGCGCTCGAGTCCAACGCGAGGTGACGCGGCTGCGCGTCCTCGTCGTCGAGGACAACCCCCTGGACGCGGAGCTGATGATGCTGCGCCTGGAGGACGAGGGGTTCGACCTCGACTGGTCGCGGGTCGAGACGCCGGAGGCGTACGCGGCGGCCCTGGAGTCCGGCCCGGACCTGATCCTCTCCGACTGGAACCTCCCTCGCTTCAGTGGGCTCCAGGCACTCCAGGAGATGCTTGACCGCGACCTGGACATCCCGTTTGTGATCGTCTCGGGACGCGTCGGCGAGGAGGCGGCCATCGACGCCCTGCACCGTGGCGCGGCGGACTACGTCCTCAAGGATCGGCTCGCTCGACTTGGATCGGCCATCACGGGAGCCATCGAGCGGCACCGCCTGCGTCGTGAACACCAGCGTGCCGAAGCGGAGCTGCGACTTGCGGCGACGGTGTTCCGGAGCAGCGCCGAAGGGGTGGTGATCACGGACGCAGGCGGCAACATCCTGACCGTCAACGCTGCATTCTGTGCGATCACCGGGTACTCCGAGGCGGAAGTCGTGGGCCGCAACCCGCGGCTTCTCCAGTCGGGTCGCCAGAGCATCTCGTTCTATCGCGACCTGTGGGCGGTGCTGGTGGCCACGGGCACATGGCACGGCGAGCTCTGGAACCGGCGCAAGGACGGACGCATCTACCCGGAGTGGATGACGATCAGCGCTGTGAAGGACTCGGACGGACGGATCACCCAGTACGTGGGCGTCTTCACCGACATCGCCAATGCCAAGCAGGCACAGGCCGATCTCGACTTCCTCGCCCATCACGACGCCCTCACCGCGTTGCCGAACCGTGTCCTCCTTGCCGACCGGCTCGAGCACGCGATCCGGCGGACCGAAGACCCGGCGGACGCGGTTGCCGTGATCCTGCTGGACCTGGACCGGTTCGGGGACGTGAACGACGCCTTCGGTCACCTTGTCGGCGACCAGCTTCTCAAGGCGGCCGCGGTCCGGATCCGCGACCAGCTTGACGCCGGCGACACGCTGGCGCGGGTCGGAGGCGACGAGTTCGCGATCGTCCTCGAGGGGCATGGGGGCCCCGAGCAGGTGGTTCGCCTCGTCCGCGACCTCCAGGAATGGCTCGCCATGCCCTTCACCATCGAGGGCCACGACATCGTGATCACCGGCACCGTCGGCATCAGCCTCTACCCCGCGGATTCCCCGGACGCCGCCTCGTTGCTTCGGAATGCGGAGGCGGCGATGCGGCAGGCGAAGGCCGAAGACCGGAACAGCATCGGCCTCTACGAACCGGGTCTCGCGGCCCGCATCGAGGAGCGACTGGCGCTCAGCCGGGACCTCCGGGGAGCGGCCGCAAGGGGCGAGTTGATCGTCCACTACCAGCCCCAGATGTCACTCGTGACCCAGAGCCTCGTGGGGGCGGAGGCGCTCGTCCGGTGGCAGCATCCCGAGATCGGCCTGATCTCGCCGGCCGTCTTCATCCCCCTTGCGGAGGAGCTTGGGGTCATCCGCGAGATCGGGGAGTGGGTCCTCAATGCGGCCTGTCGCCAGGTCGCCGAATGGGACACGGCGGGCCTGATCCTGCCCAGGATTGCCGTGAACCTCTCTGCGCACGAGCTGGACGACGAAGCCCTGCCTTCCCGGGTGCGTGACATCCTGAGCCAGTCGGGCCTCGCTCCGGATCGCCTGGAGCTCGAGGTCACTGAATCGATGGCCGTGCGCCATCCGGATCGCTCGGCGGCAGCGATGACGAGCCTGCGTGACCTGGGCATCGACATCGCCATGGACGACTTCGGGACCGGTCACTCCTCGCTGGGACAGCTCAGGCGCCTGCCGCTCAACCGCCTCAAGATCGACATCTCCTTTGTTCGCGACATCGGCCGCGATGCTGTGAGCGAGGCGATCATCCGGGCGACCATCGCGTTCGCCACGAGCCTGGGCCTCGGGACGGTTGCGGAAGGTGTCGAGACCGAGCCGCAGGCGCGGTTCCTCGCGGAGGCAGGCTGCGACGTCGGACAGGGATACCTCTTTGGCCGCCCCATGCCGCCGAGCGAGTTCCTGCAGGTCGCAACGTCAGTCGGCTCCTGACAGGCTCCTGACGGGGGGGGTTGACACGCCCCACACGGGCGTGGATAGTACGTCCTACGATATATCGCGGAACGTACTAACGGGAGCCCAATGCAACCCCGGATCCCAGAGCTCGGCCGCTTCGCCGAGCCCGCCCTCCTCATCCTCGTCAGCCTCTCTGACGGGCCGAAGCACGGCTACGCGATCATGGCCGACGTGGAGGCCGGCTCCGGTCGGCCGATGGGCCCGGGGACCCTGTACGCCGCGCTCGCCCGTCTCGAGGAGCGCGGCCTGATCGAGGCGCTACCGCCCGTTGAGCGACGCCGGCCCTACCGGATCACCGCGGTCGGCGCGTCCGTCCTCGCCGAGCAGCTCCGCGACCTCGCCGAGTTCGCGGACCTCGGTCTCCGGCGCCTGGGCCAGTCGACAGGCTGACCGTCGATGCGTCCCATGCGTCCCACCGCCACCCTGCTCCGCCTCTATCCGGCGCGCTGGCGCGCCCGTTACGGCGACGAGTTCTCGACGCTCCTCGGGGAGCGGCCGCTGGGCCCGTTCGACGTCGCGGACGTCCTGCTCGGCGCGCTCGATGCCCACCTGCATCTCCGTGGCCTGGGTGCCGCGTCCCAACACGCAAAGGGGTTCGCCATGTCTCTGCGCATCGGGGGGTATGCCGCCATCCTTGGCGGGCTCCTGTGGTTTGTCGCCCTCGCCGGCAACGCGATCAACGACGGCGCCGATTCGGGATCATCCTTGTTCGGCATCGCCCTGTGGTCGTCGATCGTGGGTGCGGTGGCCGCGACGCTTGTGGCGCTCGTCGGCCTCAGCGCCTTCCAGTCACGCCGCCATCCCGTGTTGACCTGGACGGCATTCGCCATCCCGGCGATCGGAGCGTTCGTCGCGTTGCTCGGGATTGTCGCGGTGGTCGTTGCCGGCGATTCCGACAGCACCTTCCTCGGCGGCCTGAGCGCCTGGGCAATCTCGACCATCGGGGTAACGGCGCTGGTCCTTGGGTCCGCGCTCTTTGCGATCGCCACCTGGCTGAGCGGCAGCCTGTCGCGCGCGGCGGCCGCCCTGCTGCTCGTCGGTGCCCTCCTCGTCATGCCGGCGCTCGCAGGCGTGACCGGCGGCTTCGTCCCGGCGGCGCTCGGGTATCTCGCCCTCGTGACGGCGGTCCTGGCGTTTCCCGTTGGCTGGATCGGCCTCGGTATCAGTGCCCTCCGGGTCACCGGCCCCCGCCCCATCACCCTCGAAGGAGCGTCCCTGTGAACCGCATCGTCCCTGCCATGCTGGTCGCTCTCGCGCTGCTCGCCGTCGTCGCCGGCCCGGCGCTGGCCAGCCATTCCCACGTCATGTCCGTCGGCGGCGGCCGGTGCGTCCTCCTGGCCGCGAACGGCGGCGAGGAGGACGTGGAGCTCCCGCTCAGCGTCTTCGCGTACAACCCGAACGTCGACATCGCGCCCGGCCCGGACCGGCTGCACCCGCTCCATGTGCTCGTCCACCAGGGCGTGCCCGGAGAGCACAAGGGGATCGCCGTTGCCGGCACCGCGGCCGCCGCCGCGCTCTGCGTGAACGGCATCGTCAACGACTGAGCCTCCATCAGCACCGGCGATCCCCATGGACGCGCGCGAGGTCCGCTATCGCGAAGCCGAGGAGCGGCTGTGGGGATCGCTCGGGGTCACCCCCATCGAGCGGCGGATAGGACTGGAACGGACCGGCTGCGCGGTCCGCGTCCAGGAGCTGGGCGAGGGACCCGCCGTCCTGTTCGTCCACGGCGGCTCGACCTGCGGCACCAGCTGGGCGGATCTCGTCGTCCGCCTGCCCGGGTTCCGGTGCCTCCTCCTTGATCGTCCCGGGACCGGGCTCAGCGACCAGCTGGAGGGGTCCGTGACCAGCCTCGCGGCCCTCGGCCGGCTCGCCGACGACCTGGTTGCAGACACACTCGATGCCCTCGGGCTCGACGCGGCGGACATCGTTGCGACCTCGTTCGGGGGCTTCTTCGCGTTCCACGCCGCGCTCGCGCACCCGACGCGGGTCCGCCGCATCATCGAGCTCGGCTGGAGCGCCGGGGCGCCCGTCCCGCGCCTGCCGGCGCTGATGCGGCTGGGCATCGCGCCCATCCTGGGCGACCTCCTCGCACGGGCGCCCGCCACCGGGGCCAGCGTGCGCGGGATCTTCCGGGGGATCGGGCACGGGCCGGCCCTGGACGACGGGCGGATCGGTCCTGAGGCCATCGGCGCGTACGCGGCGCTCCTCCGCCACACCCCGACCCAGCGGAACGACCTGCGACTGGGGCGCCTGTTCCTCTCCCCGGTCCACGGCGTCATGCCCGAGATCCTGCTCTCGCCCGAGGAGCGCGCCGCCATCGGGTGTCCCGTCCGGTTCATCTGGGGCGACGCCGATCCGTTCGGC
>JANNHX010000527.1:0-16588 GCA_031404615.1 Chloroflexota bacterium | reverse complement strand
CCGCGCCGGGTTCGTTGCTGTACCCGGCGCACAGCGCCGCGCCGGGCTCCTTGCGGAACCCGGCGCGGGTGGGGCGCGGGTGGGGCGCGCGGCTCGAGGATCGCGGCCCCGGTGGGGTCACGCGGTGGCGGGAACCGGCGCGCGCTTGACCACCGTCTCGGTCTTGGTCTCGACGACCGGGCGGGCGGCCCAGACCACGCTCAGGCCGAGCAGGATGAAGGTCGCACCGAGGGCGGCGGCGATGGCCGCGATCCCGAGGCCGACCTGGAGGGTGGAGGCGGTGACGCTGCCGACACCGAGCTCGGCGATGAGGGCGTGGGCCGTGCCGGTCCAGGCCTGCTCGCGAACCTTGGCGTCGATCGGGTTCGTGCGGTCGAAGGCGCTCCAGTAGCGACCGGCCACCGGGACCTCGTAGGTGCCCGCCTCGAAGACGTCGCCCTTGTCGGTCGTGACCGTCTCGTCGAGCGTCACGGTCTGCGTGCCGTTGAGGGTGTGGAAGGCGATCGTCGCCATCTGGTACATGTACTCGGAGGCGGTGTTCACGACCGGGTCGTTCGGGTTGAGTTCCGCGGCACTGACCGCGTAGCCCCAGTCGTTGTTGAGGAAGCTCATGATCGCCGCGGCGCCCTCGGGCTCGCCACGGTCCACGAGCTGGCCCTGGTCGTTGTAGCTGAGCTTGACGTTCTGGGCGGCGCTGAAGGCGGCGAGGGCGCTCGCGCCCTCCTGGGTCTTGACGTAGGTGTAGCCGCCAACGCCCGCGAAGACGAGACCGGCGAGGACGAGGCCGAAGCCGACGACCTTGAAGCGCGAGTACATGGGACGCTGATCCTTCCTGGAGAACCCATCCGCCTTGGGGACGCGGAGAGGTGGGACGACGTGGACTGGGTGCTCGGTGTTCCGGACACTCCCGTCGGCTGCGAACTTCGGGGTGCGTTCGATGTGGTCATGGTGCGCGCCGCGGTGGGTCCCGGGCCTCGGCCGACCGGCCCGCAACGACGGGCCGTTGCTGCGCTGTTGGGGTTCCAATGGCACGGTGAGCGCGGGCCGGGTGGCCCCCAGCGAATGTCCGGCCGACGACGCACCACGGATCGCGAACCCGTCGCCGTGGCGCGGTGCTCGGGCTGATCACCCGGTTCGGCGTCCAGCGCCCTCCTGGAAGCAGACACATCGCATCGGGGGGTTGATGGACACTGCGCAGGTGACCAAGCTGGCACCGGCCGACGCCCACGATCGCGACGCCCTCGTCGCGACGATGGATGAGCACGGCCCGATGCTGCTGGCCGCCGCGCGGGTCATCACCCTCGACACCGAAGAGGCGCAGGACCTGGTGCAGACGACGTTCGAGATCGCGATCCGCCGCATCGACGGCCTCCGTGAGCCGCGCGCGATGCGGGCCTGGCTGCTCACGATCCAGGCCCGGGAGGCGTTCCGCGTCGTGCGCCGGCTGCGCCGGCTCATGAGCCTCGACGGGCACGTCACCGAGATCACGGTCCCGGGCGCCGATCTCGCCGGGCGGGCGGACATGCGCGCCGCGCTCGCGAGGCTGCCGCGGCGGATCCGGGCGGCAATCGCGCTGCACTACCTGGCGGGCCTCACCGTGCCCGAGACCGCGCGTGCCATGGGCGTGAGCGAGAACACGGTCAAGAGCCAGCTCAAGACGGGTCTCGAGCGGCTCCGGGAGGACCTCGGCGATGCATGAGCTTCCGTCGGACGCCACGGTGGAGGCACGCCTGCGCGAGCACCTGGCCGGCGAGCTGCGCCGCGCGGAGACCGATTACCCACGGCTGGACGTCGTTCGAGCACGTCCGAGGATCCGGAGCCGGCGCCCGATCGGCGTCGCGCTGGCGGCCGTCGCGGTCCTCCTGCTCGCGGGCGCCTTCGTCGTGCCGCGCCTGGTGGGTCCGGGTATCGGCGGGCCTGCGGCGATCCCGATTGGGGACGACGGCCTGCCGCTGTCCATCGCTGGCGAGCCCGTACGCCGCCTCGACGTCATGGCCCTGTGGACGACGGACCGCGACTACCTCGTTGGCGGGACGCTCGTGCTGAACACCGGGCGGTGCCTGTCGAGGTCGGAGCGGGCACAGTTCGGCTGCGGCGAGGACTGGATGCTGGTCTCGGGGCCGCCGAAGAACCCGACGGCCAGCGTCACCCTCGACTCGGCACCGGCCGCCGCGGGGTTCGTGCGCACCTCCGGCGCCCTCACCGTCATCCGGGTCGGGGATCCGTCGCCGGTCGCCGGCGCGCTCACCGTCACGTCGGTCGCTTGGCGGAAGCCCACGAAGGGCCGGATCCCGGACAACGCGACCCCGCCCGAGGGCGGGATGACCAACGAGGCGCTGGTGCCGGATTTCGTGTCGTACGTCGGTTCGGCCGGCGACACCGTCCTCGGGTACGTGCCGAAGGACTACCCGGTCGGCGGCCCCGAGCCGCTGCCCGGGACCCCGTCCGATCCGCCACAGGACCTGCGCATCCCCGTCTACGGCGAGGACCTCGTCACGCTTGTCGGGCACGATGTCCCGGGGGTCGGGTTCGTCGCGCTGGGGGCCACCGAGACGCCGTCGCCACGCGAGTTCTCCGAGGCGCCCGCGACCGAGGCACCCGTCGTCGAGGCACCGCTGCCGGCGACGCCGAGCCCCTCTGACGCTGGCCCTGTCCTCGATTGCGGTCGCATCGACCCGATCACCTGTGCGCGGGCGGTCGACCTGGCGCGGGCGGTGGACCAGGGCGAGGTCACCAACGTCTCGCGGATCATCGTCGACGACACGTGCCCGCCGCAGGCCTTGTGTGATCGGCTCTACCCGTTCGACAGCCTCGTCGTCTTCGTCACCGCGGGCGCCGACACCACCGGCTGGATCAGCTTCAGCGTGACGGGCCTCGAGTACAACGCGCCGACCGACGCATCCCGCTATCTCGGCGACCTGCCCGCGCACGTGGTCAGCCGGGTGGCCGCGTCCGCGACCTCGAGCGCCGCCCCGTTCGTGGTGGTCCGGTTCGACGTCATGAACCGGTCAGGCCAGGCGGTGGTCATGTCGGTGGCCAGCGATGCCGGGGCCGACATGCCGGGCTTCCTCCCGGGCGAGAGCGGCACCGTCTACATCCCGGTGCGGACCGCCGCGAGCGAAATCCAGATCGAGGTCCTCAGCCAGCCGAACTGCGTGCCGTCGGCCTCGGCTTCGTATTCGCTCGGCTTTCCGTTCACGCTGCTCATCGACGACGGCGCGACGGCGCGGTGGCTCGTCCTCGGGACCGATCCGGGCATCTTCACGACGCCGAAGCCGCTGCCGGTGAACAGCGTCCACTGCCCCGGCGGCTGACGCCCGAAGGCCGGCGTGGGTCAGCCGGGGAGGACCCGGACCTCGGTGGCCGGGAGCTTCGCCCACCAGTGCCCGTACCGGCGGTAGACGGCCGGCTCGCGCTCGGCGAGGAACGCAACCAGCTCGGCAGCCTCCCCGGCGAGCCCGGCCCAGGTGTCGTCCGGCAGCTGGTGGAACGCCGTCGCCTCGATGCCGCCCTCGACCGTCCGCCACACCCCGGCGACCTCTCCGTCGACCAGCAGCGTCGGCAGGACGTCGCCATTCATCCGGGTCACGTGCTTGCGGTAGTCGGGCGGGATCACTCGGCTGCGGTCCGCATAGGCGAGCAGGGTGCTATCCCACATCGGCAGGAGCCTCGGAGGGGCGGGGGTGTCGTCGGCCGGGATCGCGGCACCGGCCACGTCGTACAGCGGTGACCCGTCCGGCCCCTCGTGCAGCACGACCTCGTTGCCCAGCGCCGCGAGCGCGTCGCGCGCCACCCCCCGCTGGAGCAGCGTGAACTGCGAGAGGTCCGCCGCCGATGCCGGCCCGAAGCCCGCGAGGTACCGCCGGGCCAGGCTGGTGATGGAGGCCTCGCGCTCCTCCGCGGGCAGCGTCCCGGGCGCCGCGGTGAACGCCGCCTTCGGCCCGAAGGACCACGGCCCGCCGACGGGAGCATGGTGGAACGGGGCGTAGGTCCGCATCGCCCAGAAGGCGGGGTGCGAGGCGCCGTCCGGGAGCCGTCCATCCAGCCACGCCTCGGCCTCCACGCGCGTGCGCGGCTCGTCGAGGAACGCGAGGACCTCGGGGAGCAGCGCATCCGCCTCCGGGATCGACAGCCCGCCCCTCGTGAAGCGGGGATCGCCGAGGCGCGCCTGGCGCAGGGTCCGCACCATGGCCGCGTGGTAGACGGGGTAGTCCGCCGCGTGCACCGCGTGGAGCGTGATGCGCATGAGCGACGCCTTGACGATCGCCCCCGAGGCGTACGCGGCGTCGAGCTCAGCCGCGTCGAAGGCCTCCAGCCGGCTCCAGAGAGCGAGGTACGGGGACGCGGGCTCCTGCGCCTGGAGCGCGGTGATCCGGCGCACGGCGTCGGGGACCGTCAGCCGTTCGCGGCGCAGGAGGAGCTGGCGGTCGAGCGTGGCGCGGTTGAGCTGTCGGGCCGTGAGACGCATGGCGGGCATTGTGCCGGAGACCCAGGCGGGAGAGCAGTCTCCCGTTCGTCGCCAGCCGGGGGTCTACCTGCCGAGCCAGCCCGCGATGTCGCCGGCGGACGGCACGCGCCCGGTGCTCACGATCTTCCCGTCGATGATCAGCCCGGGCGTGTTCATCACGCCCTTGGCGGCGATGTCGGCGTAGTCCGTGATGTGGTGGATCTCGGCGTCGATGCCCGTCATCGCGACGGCCTCGCGCGCCGCGGCCTCGACACGTTTGCAGTTGTTGCAGCCAGGGCCGAGGACTTCGATGACCGTCATGAGCGGACCTCCATGGGCGTGGGTGTGGGTCGATCGGCTGGCCTAGGTCAGCCAGTTGAAGAGGTAGCCGACGACGATGATCCCGGCCGCGACGATCCCGACGAACGTCGCGAGCAGGCGCGGCTTCATGACCTTGCGCAGGATCACCATCTCGGGCAGCGAGAGCGCCGTGATTGCCATCATGAACGCGAGCGCGGTGCCCACCGGCAGCCCCTTGCCCAGGAGCGCCTCGATGATCGGGATGGTGCCCGCGGCGTTGGAGTAGAGCGGCACACCCAGGGCGACGAGGGCCGGGACCGCGAGCGGGTTGTCCTCGCCCCCGACCCTGACCACGAGCTCGGTGGGCACGAAGCCGTGGATCAAGGCGCCGATGCCGATGCCGACGAGCACGTAGAGCCAGAGGCGTCCGACGATGTCGAGCGTGGAGCGCCAGGCATCGCGGACGCGGTCCTCGATCGTGGGCTTGTCATTGATGACGACGGACCCGGCGCGGATCTTCCACACGTAATCCTCGACGTAGCGCTCGAGCCCGAGCCGGCCGATGAGGAGCCCCGCAACGATCGCGACGGTGAGCCCCGCGACCACGTAGGCGATCGTGAGCTGCGGGCCCACGAGGCCCCAGAGCAGGACGATCGCCACCTCGTTGACCATCGGGGAAGCCACGAGGAAGGCAAACGTGACCCCCAGCGGCACGCCCGCCTCGAGGAAGCCGATGAACAGCGGCACGGCGGAGCAGGAGCAGAACGGGGTGACGATCCCGAAGCCCGCCGCAGCGACGGTTCCCACCGCCGCGTTCCGGCCCGCGAGCGCGCCGCGGACCCTCTCGGGCGAGACGAACGAGCGCATGAACGAGACCAGGGTCACGATGCCCGTCAGGAGCAGCAGGACCTTGGGGACGTCGAACAGGAAGAAGGCGACCGCCTGGCCGAGCTGGGTCGCCGGGTCGAGGCCGAGCACGTCGAAGGCGACCCACGTGGACAGCGGCAGGGCGAGGAACCAGGCCACGGTCCAGAGGACGGCGCCGGCGAGGACGGTCAGCCAGAACGGCGCGTGGGCGCGGCGGACTGCGAGCGTCGTCATCCGAGGATGTCCCGCAGCGCCTTGCCCGCGGCGGAGACCGCGGCATCGTCGCGCTCGTAGTACTGGAAGCGCCCGTTGGCCTCGTGGCGGATCGCGTGCACGAGGCCCGCGTCGCGGAGCTTGGCGAGGTGGTTGCTGACGTTGTTCTCGCGCTCGCCCAGAGCCGCGGCCATCTCGCAGACGCAGTGGGGGCCGTCGCGCAGCATCCGCATGATCGACGCGCGGACGCGGTCTGCCAGGAGGGCGGCGACCGCCTGGGCGTCGGCGACATCGGGGGCCGCGAGGTCCATCCGGGGCTGGGCGATGACGGGAAGCTCGGTGCGTGACATCTCAGTGCCCAATGTGTCAGCAACCGCTGAGATGTCGCAGGTGCCGAGGGTCACGAACCCCGGGTCCGGTGGCCCGCAGGGGTGGGCCGTCGGCCCGCCAGGCCCTGCTCAGGTCTTCGGGCGCAGCTCCAGGCGTCGCGTGAGCGAGATCGGCCCCGGCCAGCGCCAGGGACCCGAGGCGAGGACCTCGAGCGCCGATCCGGCGACTCGCTCCGCGGGATCGTGGAGGTGCCCGTGGAGCGGCACGCGCTTGCCCGCGAGGTCCCAGATCAGCGCCCGGCCCTCGGGCCGCAGCACGCGCGCGATCTCGGCCAGGCCGGCGTCGGTGTCGGCCCAGTGGTGCATCGACAGCGTGCTGACCACGAGGTCGAAGGACGCGTCGGGGAAGGGGAGCTCCGTGACGCTCGCGACGGCAACCTCGGCCCGGCCGGCGAGCCGATTGCCGGCCAGCGCGACCATCGCGGGGTCCAGGTCGATCGCCGCCACGCCGAGCCCGTGGTCCGCGAGGCGCGCCGCGAGGTGCCCGGTCCCGCAGCCGACATCGAGGACGCGTGCGCCGTCCGGTGCCGCTGTGGCGACGTCCGCGGCCACGCCCGAGTAGAACGAGCCGAGCAGCCAGCCGGTGAGCCGGTCGTAGGTCGATGCGTCGCCCACGAGGATGCCCTCGGCGTCCGCGTGCTCGGGCGGCCGGCCCCGGCGGTGGACGAGGACGGCCGCGAGGGCGACGGCTGCAAGCGTGACGGTGAGGAGGGAGAGGCGGCGCACGTGGCGTTCTCCGTTGGGTCGGCGCGATTGGCGCCATCCCGGACTCGCGCCGGCCGGCCGCTCGCTCAGCCGACAGCCTACAGCGGGTTCGGAACGGCGCGCATCCGGCCAGGGGACGGCCTGAGCCGTGCCGACGCGGTTTGGGACCCTCGGCACCCTATCCAAATCCGAGCGGACTCCCCGGCCGCCGCCCTTCGGCGGGTCACGTCGGGCCGTCAGCGCGCAACCATCGATGGGCGCAGCCACGACCGTCGCGGTGCGCGCCGGCGTCCCTCAGCGCCATCGCGTCCCGGTGGCGCGAGGCCCAGCCGTTGCCCAGGGAGGGATCCTTGCCGTCGTTGTTCACCGCCCTGCTCCTCGCCGCCCACGGGCTGGTCCATGCGAGCTTCGTGAGCCCTCGGCCGCCCGCCAAGCCGGGCTCGCCCCAGTGGCCGTTCGACCTGCCGCACTCGTGGCTGCTGACCCGATGGGCCTCGGCGCCTCGGCCACCCGGCCGATCGGGATCGCCCTGCTCGTCGTGGTGATCGCGGGCTATCTCGCCGCGGCCCTGGCCCTCGTCGGGATCCTGCCCGCGCTGTTCGTGCCCGGCGTCGTGGTGGGCTCCGTCGCCTCGATCGTCATGCTGGCACTGTTCTTCCACCCGTGGCTGGTGCTCGGCTTCGAACCGGGGCGTCTGCCCGCTGACGCCACTGGCCGAGCGCCACGGGGCGAGCAGGGGCGGCGTGTCGGACATCCTCCTGCCGGACCGCCTCGCGGAGACCATCCCGATCTGGTCGAGCGCCCTCATCGCCTGCGCGGCGCTCCTGCACCTCCGGGCGGCACGGCGCAGGCGCGCCGCAGACCCCGGGGTCTAGGAGTCCAGAGGTCCAGAGGTCTGGAGGTCGCGCCACTCCGGGCCGGCCGAGACCTCGAGCCGCCCGTCGAGGCGTCGCGGCAGGCGGAGCGGGTTGGCGTCGCGGAGCTCGTCGGGCAGCAGGCCCTCCGGGACGTCCTGGTAGCTCACCGGGCGCAGGAACCGCCGGATCGACGTGGCACCGACGGACGTGTGACCCGCATTCGTCGACGCCGGCCACGGTCCGCCGTGCTGCATCGCCCAGTTGACCGCGACCCCCGTCGGATAGCCGTTGACCAGGACGCGGCCGGCGAAGCCCGCGGCCACCGCGAGGAGGCGCCCCGGCAGCGCTGTCTCGCCCTCGCCGATGTGGAGGCTGGCCGTGAGGGAGCCCTCCATCCGGCCGAGCACGTCGACCAGGTCGTCCGCGTCGGCGTACCGCGCGAGCACGGCGGCCGGCCCGAAGCACTCCTCGAGCAGCGGCGATCCTTCGGCACGCAGGTCAGTCGTCATGACCTCGACGAGGGTCGGCATCACCGCGAAGCCTGCTGCATCGGCCGGTGCCGGCGCCCGGTGCGAGACGGATCCCGGGACCGCGGCCAGGCGTGCGGTGCCCGCCAAGTACGACGTGCGTATGCTGCCGTTGAGCATCCAGGCCATGCCGATCGACGCTGCCTTCGCGACCGCGGCGTCCCGGAAGGCGTCTCCGTCGGGGCCGGCGGGGACGAGCGCCAGCCCGGGCTTTGTGCAGAACTGCCCCGCGCCCAGCGTGAACGAGCCGACCCAGCCCTCCGCGATCGCCACCGCGCGCTCCGCGGCCGCCGCCGGGGTCACCGCGAGCGGGTTGAGGCTGCCCAGCTCGCCATAGAACGGGATGGGATCCGGGCGGCTCACGGCGAGGTCGAAGAGCGCCCGCCCACCGGCCGTGGACCCGGTGAAGGCGACAGCGCGGACCCCGGGATGCGTGACCAGGGCGTTGCCCGCCGCGCGTCCGAACACCAGGCCGACCGTCTCGGCGGGCATCCCGGCGAGGCCGCAGGCGCGGATGAGCGTGCGATGGACGGCAGCGGACAGGGCCGGGTGCGACGAGTGAGCCTTCACGACCACGGGGCATCCCGCGGCCAGCGCGGCCGCGGTGTCGCCACCGGCGACGGAGAACGCGAACGGGAAGTTGCTCGCCCCGAAGACGGCGACCGGGCCCATCGGGGCGAGGAGGCGGCGCAGGTCCGCCAGGCGGCCCATCGGCGCGTCGTGGGCATGGTCGATGACGATCTCGAGGTGCGCCCCGTCCCGGATCACCGAGGCCATGAAGCGCAGCTGGTACGTGGTCCGCGTCAGCTCCCCGTTGAGTCGCGCAGGCCCCAGCGCCGTCTCGCGGTCGGCCAGCGGCACGAGCGCCTCGCGTTCCGCCTCCAGCTCGTCCGCGATGGCCTCCAGGAGGCGCGCGCGGCCCTCGCTGCCGAGGGCGGCGAGGGCGGGGGAGGCCCGCAGCGCGCCCCGCACGGCCGCGTCGACGTCCGCGGGCGAGCTCTCCGGGGCGACGTCCTCGACCGGGAGGCCGGTGCGGGGGTCGATGGAGCGGATGGGCGCAGCCATCGGGGACGGCCTCCTTGAGCGTGCAGACGACCAGTGCAGTATGACATGATACTGGCGTGAACAGCACGACCGCCGATGCCGTCATCGTCGGCGCCGGGATCATCGGCGCCTCCTGCGCGTACGCCCTGGCGTCCGCCGGCCTCCGCGTCGCCGTGGTGGACCGCGGCGGGATCGCGGCCGGGGCGTCAAGCGCCTGCGAGGGCAACCTCCTCGTGTCGGACAAGGAGCTCGGGCCGGAGCTGGAGCTCGCGCTCCTGTCGTCCCGCCTGTGGCTGGGCCTCCGCGACGACCTGGGCGAGGCGGCGTTCGAGTACGAGGAGAAGGGCGGCGTGGTCGTCGCACGCTCCGGGGCGACGATGGAGGGCCTGGCGCGCCTGACCGCCAGGCAGCGGGCGGCCGGCGTCGACGCGACGGTCGTGGACGCGGACGGGCTACGCGAGCTCGAGCCGAACCTTGCCCGGGACGTGACGGGCGGCGCCTGGTACCCGCAGGACGCCCAGGTCCAGCCGATGCTGGCGACGGCGAGCCTGCTGCGCCTCGCCCGCGCGGCCGGCGCGACCCTCCATCTCGGGGCCGCGGTCACCGGGTTCCTGCGCGCTCCCGATGGGCGGGTCAGCGGCGTACGGACAAGCGCGCCCGACCTCCCAGAGCTGTCCGCACCCTGGGTGATCAACGCGGCCGGGACGTGGGCGGGCGAGGTCGCGGCGCTCGGCGGGCTGGTCCTGCCGGTCCTGCCCAGGCGCGGCTTCATCCTCGTGACCGAGCCGCTGCCGCGCGTCGTGCGCCACAAGGTCTACACGGCCGAGTACGTCGCGAACGTGGCCAGCAGCGACAGCGGCCTCGAGACGTCGCTGGTCATCGAGGGGACGCGCGGAGGGACGGTGCTGATCGGGGCGAGCCGCGAGCGCGTGGGGTTCGACCGGTCGATGTCGCTGGAGGTCGTGCGGCGGCTCGCGACGCAGGCCGTGGACCTGTTCCCGTTCCTCGCCGAGGTCTCGCTCCTGCGGACCTACCTCGGGTTCCGGCCCTATTGCCCGGATCATCTCCCGGTCATCGGCGAGGATCCGCGGGCGCCGGGGCTTGTCCACGCCTGTGGGCACGAGGGCGCGGGGATCGGCCTGTCGGCGGCGACGGGGCGCCTCGTGGGCCAGCTCGTCCAGGGCCTGCCGACGGACGTGGACCTGGCGCCGTTCCGCCCGGACCGGTTCGGGGTGACGGCGGCATGACGGGCGAGCGGTTTGAGATCCGGCTCGATGGCGAGGCGGTCGGGGTCGAGGGGGGCCAGACGGTCGCGGCGGCGCTGATCTCGTCAGGCCGGCGGTCGTGGCGGCGGACGCAACGGACCGGGCGGCCCCGGGGCGTGTTCTGCGGGATCGGCGTCTGCTTCGACTGCCTCGCCACCATCAACGGGGTGCCGAACCAGCGGGCCTGTCTCACCGAGGCACGACCCGGCGACCTGGTCACCACCCAGGAGGGCGCGGGTCATGACGACCTGGCCGTCTGAGGGCACCGCGGGTGCGCCGGAGTCGGTCGCGGGCGCCACGGCCTCGGCCGCGTTCGGGCGCGAACCCGCGACCTGCGATGTCGCCGTCATCGGCGCCGGCCCGGCCGGTCTCGCGGCGGCGGTCGCGGCGGCGGCGGGCGGCGTCCGCGTGGCGCTCATCGATGCGGGACCGCGCCCGGGCGGCCAGTACTGGCGGCACCGTCCCGGCGCCGACGGGGCCCGCCACCGCGGCTGGCCGACGTATGTCCGGCTCCGCGCGTCGCTCGAGGCTGGGGTCGCCGCGGGGACCATCGCGCACCTGGCCGGCCACTCGGTCTGGCACGTCGAACGCGACGCGGACGAGGGCACGTTCACGATCCACGCCCTGGTCGACGGCGGGGGTCGCACGATCCGCGCCCGGACGCTCGTCGTGGCGACGGGCGCCTACGACCGCCAGCTGCCCTTCCCGGGCTGGACGCTGCCCGGCGTGTTCACCGCGGGTGCGGCCCAGGCGATGCTCAAGGGCCAGGGCGTCCTGGTGGGCCGCCGGATCGCGGTCGCCGGGTCAGGGCCGTTCCTGCTGCCCGTCGCGGCGGCGCTCGCGGAGGCGGGCGCGACCGTCGTCGGCGCCTTCGAGGCCGGCCGGCCCACGGCGTTCGCAAAGCATCCCCTCACCACGTTGCGGGCCGGCGCCAAGCTCCTGGAAGGGGCGGGATACCTGCGGGTCCTTCGGCGACACGGGGTCCCGTACCGGATGCGCAGCGCCGTCATCGAGGCGCTCGGCGAGGACGGGGTGACCGGCGTCCGCGTCGCCGGCCTGGACGCGGCGTGGAACGTCGTCCCGGGCTCCGAGCGGACGATCGAGTGCGACACGGTCGCCGTCGGCTGGGGGTTCACGCCGCAGACGGAGATCCCGCTCCAGCTCGGCTGCGAGATGACGCTGGACCGCGACGGCAGCCTGGTCGTGCGCGTGGACGACGACCAGCGGACCAGCGCCCCAGGCGTGTACGTGGCGGGGGAGGCGTGCGGCGTCGGTGGCGCCGAGCTGGCCCTCGCGGAGGGCGAGATCGCCGGGCTGCGTGCCGCCGCGGCGGCGAGCGGACGCGAGGCCGATCCGCGCGCGCTGAAGGCTGTCGGCTCCCGGCGGGCCCACGGCCGCGCGTTCGCGGCGGCGCTCCACGAAGCGTTCGCCGTCGGTCCGGGCTGGCGCACCTGGCTCCGCGACGACACGATCGTCTGCCGCTGCGAGGAGGTCGCCGTCGATGCGATCCACGGCGCGGTCGACGACCTCGGGGCCACGGACCCGCGGACGGCGAAGCTGTTCGCGAGGGCCGGCATGGGCCTGTGCCAGGGCCGCGTGTGCGGCTATGCGAGCGCCGGGCTCGTCGCGGCCCGCTGCGGGCGCGACATGACCGCCGCGGATCTTGCCGGCATGTCCTCCCGTCCCATCGCCCAGCCGGTCCCGCTCTCCGTGCTCGCGGCCCTGACCCCACCCTCACCGACCCCAGCAACCAGCCATCGACAGCCGAGGAGACCCACGTGAACGCCGAACGCAAGCCCTGGCAAGGGATCCTCGTGGCCACGGCCCTGCCGCTCCGCCCCGACACGACGGGAGCGCTCCAGCCCGACTTCGACGCCTACGCCGAGCACGTCGCGTGGCTGGCGGCCAACGGCTGTCACGGCGTCGTGCCCAACGGCTCGCTCGGTGAGTACCAGACGCTCTCCCGTGAGGACCGCGCCCGGGTCGTGGAGACGGCGGTCGCGGTCGCCCCCGAGGGCTTCGTGGTCATGCCGGGCGTCGCGGCCTACGGTGCGGACGAGGCCCGCCGCTGGACCGAGCAGGCCGCCGAGGCCGGCGCCCCCGTCGTGATGCTCCTCCCTCCCAACGCCTACCGCGCGGACACCCGCTCGGTCATCGCCCACTACCGCGAGGTCGCCAAGTCGGGCGTCCCGATCGTGGCCTACAACAACCCCTTCGACACCAAGGTCGACCTCGTCCCGGAGCTGCTCGCGGAGCTGCACCGCGAGGGCCTCATCGTGGGCGTCAAGGAGTTCTCCGGCGACGTCCGGCGCATGTTCCAGATCGGGGAGCTGGCCCCGGGCCTCGACGTCCTGTGCGGCTCGGACGACGTGACGATGGAGCTGGGGATGACCGGCGCCGTGGGCTGGGTGGCGGGGTACCCGAACGCGTTTCCGCGGGCGTGCGCGGACCTCTGGACGCACGCCACGGCCGGCGACTTCGAGCAGGCCCTTCCCCTGTACCGCCTCCTCCACCCGCTCCTCCGCTGGGACTCGAAGACGGAGTTCGTCCAGGCGATCAAGCTCTCGATGGACATGGTCGGCCGCTACGGCGGGCCCTGCCGCCTGCCGCGTGTGCCACTCACCGCGGAGCAGGAGGCCGTCGTGCGGGCCGCCACGGAGAACGCCATCAGGGCCGGGCTGGCCTGACATGCGCACGAGCCGGGTCTTCCACAGCGTCGACTCGCACACCGAGGGCATGCCGACCCGCGTGATCACCGGCGGCGTCGGGGTGATCCCCGGCGCCACCATGTTCGACCGGCGCCGCTACTTCCTCGACAACATGGACCACATCCGCAAGCTGCTCATGTACGAGCCGCGCGGCCACGGGTCCATGAGCGGGGCGATCCTCCAGCCCTCCACGCGCCCGGACGCGGACGTCGGCGTCCTCTACATCGAGGTCTCCGGCTGCCTGCCGATGTGCGGCCACGGGACGATGGGCGTCGCCACCGTGCTGGTCGAGACCGGAATGGTCGAGGTCAGGGAGCCGGTGACGACGATCAGGCTCGACACGCCGGCTGGCCTCGTCGTCGTCGACGTCAGGGTCGACGGCGGCGCCGCGAAGGCCGTCACGCTCACGAACGTGCCGTCGTTCTCCGTCGGCCTGGACCGGACCGTGGCGGTTCCGGGATACGGCGACGTGGCCTACGACATGGCGTTCGGCGGCAACTTCTACGCGATCGTGGAGCTCGAGACGCTGGGGCTGCCGTTCGACCGCGCCCGCAAGGACGACCTGCTGGCCGCGGGCCTGGCGATCATGGACGCGATCAACCTTGCCGACCGGCCCGTGCACCCGGAGAACCCGGAGATCTCGGGCTGCCACCACGTGTACCTCGCCGCCCCGGGCTCCGACGCGCGGCACAGCCGCCACGCAATGGCGATCCACCCGGGCTGGTTCGACCGGTCGCCGTGCGGCACCGGCACCAGCGCCCGGATGGCCCAGCTCCATGCGCGCGGCCTCCTGCCGCTCGACACCGACTTCCGCAACGACTCGTTCATCGGCACGACGTTCATCGGCAGGCTGGTGGCGGAGACGACGGTCGGCGGCGTGCCCGCGGTCGTGCCCACCGTCACCGGGCGGGCCTGGATCACCGGCACGGCCCAGTACATGCTCGATCCGGACGACCCGTTCCCCGAAGGGTTCGAGCTGTGACCGACGGCCTCCCGTCCCTGCGCGGGCGCAGGAGCCTGCGGGACGAGATCACCGCGCTGCTGCGGGCGGCCGTGATGGCCGGCGAGATGGAGCCCGGCGTCGTCTACTCGGCGCCGCGCCTCGCGGAGCAGTTCGGCGTCTCGGCCACGCCGGTCCGGGAGGCCATGCTCGACCTCGAGAAGGAGGGTCTCGTCGAGATCGTCCGCAACAAGGGGTTCCGCGTGACCCAGGTCTCGACCAGGGAGCTGGACGACATCACGCAGCTCCGGGCCTTCCTCGAGGTGCCCGCCGTCCGTGCCATCGCCGAGGCGGGCGTCTCGGCCGAGGACCTCGCCCGACTGCGCCCGATGGCCGCCGAGATCGAGGCCGCGGCCCGGCGCCGGGACTTCATCGCCCACGTGTCCGTGGACCTCGACTTCCACCTCTCGCTGCTGGCGCTCGCCGGCAACCCGCGGCTCGTGGAGCTCGTCCGGTCGCTGCGCATGAGCTCGCGCCTGTACGGGCTGCGGAGCGAGTCGGACCTGGACGCGATGTTCGCCTCGTGGCACGAGCACGCGGAGCTCCTGGACCGGATCGAGGCCCGCGACGCGGACGGTGCCGAGGCCATGATGCGCCGCCATATCGGCCACGTCCGCGGCATCTGGGCTCGGAGCGAGCCCGCGTCCCGGTAGGGCCGGCCCCGACACCCGGACCCGGACCCGGGCGCGGACCGTGGTCCGGGGCCGTCGGCGGCTGGTATCGTCGGCCGCATGGGACTCGGCTTCGGACTCCTCAGCGCGCAGCTCCGGCCCGGCGAGATGGACTGGACGCGCACCTACGACGAGACGGTCGCCATCGCGGTCGAGGCCGAGCGGCTCGGCTTCACGTCGGTCTGGACCACCGAGCACCACTTCGTCGATGACGGGTACATGCCCTCGCTCCTCGTGGTCGGCGCAGCGCTCGCGCAGGCGACCTCGCGGATCCAGCTCGGCACGGGCGTCATCCTCGCGCCGGTGCACCATCCGCTCCGCCTGGCGGAGGACGCCGCGACCGTCCAGCTGCTGAGCCACGGCCGGCTGATCCTGGGCCTCGGGCTGGGGTGGTCCGAGACCGAGTACGCGGGCCTCGGCGCCGATGCGCGCCGTCGCGGCGCGGCGATGGACGAGATCCTCCGGATCCTGCCGCAGGCCTGGAGCGGCGAGCCGTTCACCCACACGGGCGCGGTCTACGATCTCCCGACGCTCGCCGTCCGCCCGACGCCCTCGTCGCGGATCCCCGTCCTCGTCGGCGGCAGCGCGGAGCCCGCGCTCCGCCGCGCCGCCCGACTCGCGGACGGGCTGTTCGCGAATGCCCCGGTCGAGACGTTCGTGCAGCAGATCGGCTGGGTGCTCGACGAGTGCGAGCGCATCGGTCGCGACCCGGCGACGTTCCGGTTCATCCACTACTCGGTGCTGCTGCCCGGCCCGTCGCGTGATGAGGCGCTCGCGCGCTACCGCGACGCGCTGTGGGCGATGCAGTGGAAGTACTCCGACATGGAGGCCTCAGCGACCCGGTCGCTGCCCGCCGCGACACCGCCCCCGTTCGATTGCCCGGACGAGGCGCTGGTGAAGGGTCGGGCGATGTTCGCCGGAACCCCGGACGAGATCGTCGAGTCGCTGCTCGCCATCCGGGCGCAGGCAGGCGTGCCCGTCGAGCTTGTCGCGCGGAGCCACTTCCCGCTGCTGGAGCTGGACGCGCAGCTTGACCTGATGCGGCGGCTCGCCGAGGGCGTCGCGCCCCACGTCTGAGGCGATGCCCGACCCCGCCGCACCCGCCTCCGGTTCCGCCTCGTGCTGGCGGCTGCTGTTCGTCGTGGTGCCTGCTCTCGACGCGCGGGCCGGCTGGCGCCGGCGGCAGCGGACGATGGGCGACGCCGAGCTCGAGGCCGGGATCGCGGTGCTCAGCCGCGTGCCCACGGCCATCGAGTCCTGGAGCGAGGGCAACGTCCGGGTGTCGCGCGCCAAGGCGGTTGTGGCCGATGACCCGCTGCGGCGCCTCGCGAGCGTCGGCGGCGGCTGGTGGGCTGACCCTGATGCCCTCGCGCCGCTGCTGGGACCCCACCTGGAGGCGCCCGGCGCGTTCGACTCGGTCATCGTGCTGTACGCGGCCGACGGGACGCCGGAGCTGTCACCGGCCTGGGGCTACACCTGGGGCGAGGTCGGCTTCCTGGGTGGGGTCGGCGTATCGTCAATCGTGAGCGGCGACTGGCGCAGGTGGGCGTCGATGACCGACCCGGAGCACGGCTTCGTCCACGAGTGGCTCCACC
>JANNHX010000526.1:0-2934 GCA_031404615.1 Chloroflexota bacterium | reverse complement strand
GTCACGCTGCCCTTCAGCTACACCGGCCAGATCGAGCTGGGAGCTGCCGCCGCAGCCGGCCTGCCGGTGGCGGCTGCCGGCCGGCCAGCCGCGCCTGGCGAGTTGCACGTTGCCGCGAACCGGCCCCCCGACACGATCGTCAGCGTGCACCCGGCCTCGATCTCGTCGAGGATCGCCGCTAACGTCGTGCGGGCGTCCGTGATCCCCATGGTCCGCAGTGGGGCCAGGATCTCGCGCGGCTGGTCAGCGAGCCGGCGCACGGCGGCACCCGACGGCCGGGTCTCGCGCCGCACGATCCGGGCCAGCTCGGGCGTGTCGCGGGCGAGCTCCGGGTAGATCTCGAGGCCGTGGAACGCCGAGAGGGCACGCTCGATCTGGTGCCAGCGCTGCGCCTCTGCGAAGGCCAGCATGACCGCCGTCGGCTGCCCGTCGCGCAGGACCACGAGCGCCTCGCCCGCCTCGACCCGGGCCACGACCGCGCGCATGTTGCCGCGGACCTCGCGCATCCCGAGCGCCTGGATCATTCCGCCGGCTGTCATCGGAGGTCATCCTCCTCGTACTCGAGCTCGAGGTCGGGCGGCACGGGCGCAAGCACCGCCGCGCCATCGCCGTACCAAGTCAGCATGAGCGGTCGCCGGTGCGACACCAGGACGGCCCGACGGAGGTTCCGCCGGAACGTGGTCACCGAGACGCCCCGGTGCGTCTCGCACTCGCCGAGCGGTCGGAGGATCGCAACCGGATGTCCGTGCCGCACGAGGACGATCGTCTCGCCGCGCGCCACGCGCAGGAGCGCCTCGTTGACGCCCCGCCGAAGAGTCCGGATGCCAATCACGTTCTGCATGCCGGGATCCTGCGCCAGGTGTGGACGCTAGTCAATATGAATTGTGTACGTTACCTAGGTGGAGACTCCGTCAGGAGGCGTGTGTCAAGGGACAGCTGAATCTGGACGGACACGGTCACGAGATCTGGACACCGTCCGTTCTCTCTTCTCGGTAACGCTGACCGGAGTCGCGCTGCGTCCTGTGGGCGTCAGCCGCCCTCACTCGTTGACAGGGCCTGGACCCCGCGTCCGTTCAGCGCCTCGGCGAGGCGGTGGCTGCGGCCCTCGGTGACGATCACGTGAGCGTGATGGAGCAGCCGGTCGACCGCCGCCGTGGCCAGGCCCTTGGGGAAGATGGTGTCGAACCGAGCGGGGTGCAGGTTCGAGGTCAGGATCAGCGAGCGCTTCTCGTACGCGGCGTCGACGAGACGGTAGAGGGCCTCGGCTTCGTCCGCCCCGGCGGGCAGGAGGCCGATGTCGTCGATCACGACCAGCTCCGAGCGCACGATCCGCTCGACGACCTTGCCGGTGGTGGCATCGATCCGGGACCGGGCGATGGTCGCGGTCAGGCTTTCCAGGCTGAACCAGGAAACGCGCAGGTCGCGGTCGATCGCGGCGTGGGCGATTGCCTCGGCGAAATGGCTCTTGCCGGTCCCTGACGGTCCGACCAGGACCAGGTTCTCGGCGCGCCCGATCCAGTCGAGACTCCGGAGCGCCCACTGGGCGTCGCCCGGAATCGCCGAGGCCGCAGGCTCCCAGGCGTCGAACGTCTTGCCCGAGGGCAGCCTCGCTGCCTTGCGATGGAGCTCCCGGGTCGATCGATCCCGACCGGCCGCCTCTTCCGCGAGGAGGACCGTGAGCACCCGGGCATGGTCCCAGCCCTCGTCGCGCGCCCGGGCCAGGACCGCGGGTCCGGCCAGCCGGACGTAGCGCAGGCGGAGCCTGTGGAGCAGCCGTGCGACGTCAGGCGGCAGCGGCGGTGGCGCGACCGGCTGCAGGCGGGGTGGCAGCTCGCGCCATTGGGCGAACTCGTCAGCGTCCTCGGCGCCCTGGAGCCGGCTGCGAGTCTCGTAGGCATCGTGCGACGGGCCGCCGGTCACCGGCCCAGGTCCTCCCAGGCGCCGGTACCCGGCTGGAGCGTGTCGTCGTCGGGCTCGAGGCGCTCGCTCGCCCGGTCACCCACGAGGCGCCGGTGGTCGAGGATCGACTCGAGGTCGCCCTCGGCGAAGCGGCCCGCCTCGGCCGCGAGGGCCAGGGCCTCGTCGACCGAGACGGCACCGACGAAGACGGCGAGCTCGGTCGCCCGGCGCAGGCGTACCGGCGCGGACAGGCCGCGTAGGTCGACAGCGAGGAGTGGCTCTCGCGCGCCGGCAGCGGCAGCGTCATGAGGTCGGCGGGAGAAGTGGTGTCGATCACGAGACGATCGTCCCCCCGGCCTGTGCCACCTTGGCTGGCACAGGCCGTCGCCATCTGACCGTATACCACTCTACGGTGGGTCGACCGACACCGGCGCCGGCCGCTCAGGTGCGTGGAGTCGATCCAACAGGTCGCGCGCCAGCTCGGACACGGAGAGCCGAACGATCTCAGGATCGCCGAGCGGACCAAGGTATTGGCCAGCCATCTGGGCGCCCACTGCGTCCGGAGCTCGGAACAGCTCGTGAATGAACGAGATCCCGCGAGCGGCTACGGGCCGAGCGATCTCGTTGGCCGCCATCCGCTCGAAGCCCTCCAGCAGATCGTCGATTGGAAGCTGGAGGAGCCGGAAGGCGTCAAAAGCATCCTTGGTCATGAGCCGCTCGGGTCGCGGGTCGGCGATCCGGTCCGTGAGCTTGTGAACCTTGGCCACCAGCAGGGCCGCCGGCCCCGCGACGCGGATCCGAGCGGTTCGGTTGTCGCCCACGGCCAGCGCGGGCACGACATGGACGGCGTTGTCGGCGATCGCGCCCTCAATGCCCGACACCAGGCGTGCTGTGTGCCTGCCATGACCGGTGAGCCGGGCCGCGCGATGGCTGGGGTTGGCAGCAAACGCGCCCGGGACCAGCAGGTCCACTTGGCGATCGCCATCGCCGCTCTTCCAGATCCCGGGCTGGGCGCCCGGCACGAACCCTCCGTCA
>JANNHX010000525.1:0-1742 GCA_031404615.1 Chloroflexota bacterium | reverse complement strand
TGGGAATTCGGGCACGAGTTGAGGACGCAGAAATACTCTGGCAAAAAGGACGCAAAGAGGGCGCGTGGGTTTTAGCTCTCATCGCGGCCGCGGCTACTCGCGCAAAAGGTATCCGCGACCAGTAAAAGACAGCGAAGCATTTAAGGCCTTCATCCGAGATATCATGCCTATGCTGGTGTTTGGAAAAAAGCTAGTGTAGTGCCTCATATTTAGAGCAACTTATAGTGTAGTTGTGCGTACCATCTTCTGAAGAGAGGATGGTGCTTATGCGAGTTGCCCCGATAGTAATTCTGAACGATGAACAACGCGAGACGCTGACTCGTTGGTCACGCGGGCGGAGCACACCGGCCCGGTTGGTGCGTCGCGCCAAGATCGTCCTGCTGGCGGCGACGGGCAAGGAGAACCTGGAGATCGCCAGCGAGTTGGGCATCGAACGCACCATCGTGGGCCGCTGGCGCAAGCGGTTCGTGGCCGGAGGTTTGGCTGGGATCAAGAAGGATGCGCCCCGCAGTGGACGCAAGCCCACGGTGCGTCTTGGTGTGGCTCGCAAGATCATCGAGCGGACCACGCAGAGCAAGCCCGCCCAGGCAACGCACTGGAGCACGCGGAGCCTGGCGGCGGCGTTGAACATCGACAAGTCGATGGTGCAGCGGGTCTGGCAGGCCAACGGCCTCAAGCCCCACCTGGTCAAGACCTTCAAGGTCAGCAACGATCCGCGGTTTATCGAGAAGATGAACGATGTGGTCGGGCTGTACCTCAATCCGCCGGAGCACGCCCTGGTGTTGTGCTGCGACGAGAAGAGCCAGATTCAGGCGTTGGATCGCACCCAGCCGGGCCTGCCGTTCAAGAAAGGCCGCTGCGGAACAATGACACATGACTATAAGCGAAATGGCACCACCACATTGTTCAGCGCCCTGAACATGCTGGACGGCAAGGTCATCGGTACGTGCATGCCGCAGCATCGGCATCAGGAGTGGATCAAGTTTCTAAAGCTGGTCGATGCCCAAACTCCTGCGTCACTGGACCTGCACCTGATCGTGGACAACTACGCGACGCACAAACACCCCAAGGTAAGGTCATGGCTCCGCCGCCACCCGCGCTTTCACATGCACTTCATCCCCACCTCCAGTTCATGGCTCAACATGGTCGAGCGCTGGTTTCGTAACCTGACTCAGCAACGCATTCGCCGAGGCGTGTTCCACAGCGTGAATGAATTGGTGGAGGCGATCGCCGGCTACATTAAGAGACATAACCGGGATCCGCGGCCGTTCGTCTGGACCGCAACCCCAGAGCGAATCATCGCCAAATTCCGCCGTGCTCGCGCAACCCTTGATAAGTTGCAATCTGAGTGAGACACTACACTAGATCAACTGACTCAGACCGCGGCGTAGCGGTCGAAAAGTCTCTCACAAAAAGTCGTCCAAAAATTCCAGTTGAACTGCGAGCCAAGACAATAGGGCCAAATTCACACATGTTTATTTATTCGCTCACCAATCAATCTTGCTCGGCGCTTCACGCGAAGATTTTGAATGGGTCCCGGCGGGTTGGGAGAGAATGTAGAAACATGTCTGCGCTGCTATTGAATAGTCTTGCTCGTTGATTCGGGGGAATTTTCTGCAGAGCGCGGAGGACGTGGAGAAATTAATTAATAATGGCCATTACAAATGACAACAGCGGTACGGCGAGAAATTATTTGCTAATTTTTGATCACCGATAAGCTCAGCGATGACATAATCATGGTC
>JANNHX010000524.1:0-4419 GCA_031404615.1 Chloroflexota bacterium | reverse complement strand
GAAGCCGGCGAACATGCGCATCGTCCAGGGCCGCGAGCGGTAGCCGGTGGGGTGGACGCCACGGGTGAACGGCGGCTCGCCGGGCATGCCCAGGTCCCGCTCGAGGTCCGCATCGATGTAGTTGCCGGGGCCCTCGCGCAGGGAATCCCCCGTGGTGATCGACAAGGGTGGGCCCGCCGGGACCGGGATGCTCGTAGGCGTCCGGCGGGGTCGAGGTGGGCGCGGCCGGGTCACGCTCCAGGTCCCAGGGGCCGTACAGGCCTTCAACGGGGATATCGCCGAGCGTCACGAAGCGGTCGCGGCGCTCCGGCAGCCGCTCGGTGGAGGGCGTGAGGCGTTCGATGCGCCAGGCCTGGCGGCGCGGACCCCAAGCGTCGGGACGGTCGCTCATGGTCGGGCGACTCTAGCACCGCCCCGCGACGTCAGCGCGACCCGAGGGCCTCGAGCAGGGCGGCGACCTTCGTATCGCCGACATCGGCCGCGAGGAGGACCCATACGGGGCCGTCGGCCGCGGGCTGCCAGGTGACCACGGTCTGGCCGGTGCCGTCGCTCATCAGGACGTCGAGGCGCCTGGCGGGCATCGCACCGACCGTCGTGGCCGAGACGGCGACCTTCTCGGTCCGACGGGCGCTCCGCGCACCGGTCTCGTAGAAGTCGCGCATCACGGTCGCGTCGAGGCCTTCGCCGGTGAAGACGGCGATCGTCCAGCCCGCGGTCCCGCCTGCCTCCCAGGTCGCGCCCGCGAACCGGAGCTCCTGTACGCCGGCGTCCGCCAGGGTGCCGAGGGCGGCGGCGGTGCAGGTCCGGCCGGAGTCGACGCTCGTGGGCTTCGTTCCCTGGTCGTCGGGCGGGAGGAGAGCCTCCAGCTCCGGGTAGGCACCGGGCTGCTGGCCGTCAGTGGTGCAGGCGCCGGTCGGATCGAAGCTCACGCCAGGCGCCCCGGTACCGCAGGCGGCGAGGACGAGGGCGAGGAGGGCGGCCGGGAGGGCGACGGAGAGACCGGGCCAAGGTCGCGGGGGCATCAGGAGGAGCGTACCGGGAGGCCGCCGATCCCGCCGTCGGGGCGGTCCGCTACCTGTGCCTGAGACCACATGAGGCGAACTACCTAGGCGTCCGATGGTCCCGCGACGCCTGCGCCCGATGGTCCGGGCGGTGCCCCCGTGCGCCTGACCATCGCCCCCGCGCCCCCCTGACGCGCGGCCCATTGGCACCTCGCTGGTGCAGGCC
This sequence comes from Chloroflexota bacterium, assembly GCA_031404615.1. GTDB lineage: Bacteria > Chloroflexota > Limnocylindria > Limnocylindrales > CSP1-4 > CAIXZV01. The sequence goes on along the minus strand of JANNHX010000524.1, from coordinate 3,192 downwards.
TACGGTGTCCATGCGTTCGAAACGCGCCGACCCGCGACAATCCGGGAACCACCTGGGGCGTCGGTCACGGATCGCAAGGCCGGACGACCCGACCGTTGGGGACGCTCGACGGCACGGGGGTACCGAGCCCCGATCACGAGCCGAATAACTGGGCACCATCGGCCACCAGGCCTGGAAGCCGTAGGGCGGCAGCACTCATCCGGCGTCATCCTGCACCCCCGGTCCATCCACCCGGGGGTGCAATCGTGTCCGGCACCCGGCGTCAGCCAGGCGCTAGCGGAACGGGTTGGACTGCCAGCCCGGCCGAGGCGGCCGATGGATCCGACGGATCCCCCGCCGGTCAAGCTCCGCCACGAGCACCCGAGCCGCCATCGCGATCTCCGGCTCGCGCGTGAACGTGCTCGCCAGCCAGTCGATGTAGCTGGGCTCGAAGGCCGCGATCTCGCCCAGCGTGTGGCCGTGGAACTTCCCGAACATGACCTCGACCTCGAGGGCGTCGTCGAGCGAGGGGATCTCGAGCGGCACGTACCCGGGCGCCATGTCCCGCTCCATCGGCCCGGACGGCTGCGAGGCTCGCAGCTCCGGGGTGGACCGGTCGTGGCGGAGCGGCGGCTGGCCGGTGAGCGGCAGGCGCAGGCCTGGCGGCGTCGTGGTCTGGTTGCGCGGGCGGACCGTGGCGCTCGTGTCGACGCGTCCCGTGACGGGGCGGGTCTTTGGGGGCGGTGGCGGGCCGCCGCCGGTCTGTCGCGGCGGCGGTGGTGTCGCCTCGTCGGGCTCGTCCGTCCCACGGCGGGCACGGCGGCCCTCAACGGTCTTGCCGGCACGCGTCAGCGCGGCGTACGCGGCATTGATCTCCGCCATGCGCCGGGTGGCACGCCGTGCGACCTCCGGGTCGTCACCGGTCAGGTCGGGGTGGTGGCGCCGTGCGAGACCGCGCCAGGCGGCCTTGATCTCGTCCGGCGAGGCGCCGTTCGCGACGCCGAGCACGGCATACGGATCCTTGGAGGGCACGTCCCGAGTGTATCGCCCGCCCCGGCGACCGCCATTTGACAGACCCGGCGCGCAAGCGTCCCATTCGGGCATGACCCCCGCCAGCCGCGCCCGTCGCGCGGGCCTCGCCGCCGCCGCCGCCGCGATCCCGATCGCGCTCGCCTACCGGTTCGCCCTGGTCTACCGCGTGCGAGCCGGCTACCCGCACCGCCATCCGTCGGTCTGGACGCCGGACATCGTCGGACTGACGTGGGAGGACGTGGTGGTCCCCTCCTCGGATGGCCTTCGGCTGCCCGGCTGGTACATCGCCGCGGGCGCAGGCAGTGCCCCCGGCGTCGTGCTGATCCACGGCTGGGAGTCCGCGCGGGACCGGACGCTTCCCCACGCGCAAGTCCTGCACGCGGTCGGGTTCCACGTCCTCACGATCGACGTCCGCGGTCACGGCCAGAACGGCCCCGAGGCGCTGCCGCTGTCCGTCGGCGAGTATGCGGCCGACGCCCGCGCCGGCGTCGCGTGGATGCTCGCCCGACCAGAGGTCTCGCGCGTCGCGCTGCTCGGCCACTCGATGGGCGCCGCCGGGTCCCTGGTCGCCGCGGCAGACGACCCGGACGTCAGCGCGGTCGTGGCCGTCGCCGCCCCCGCCGAACCCACGCGCCTCACCCGCCAGACGTTCCGCCTCGCCAGCCTGCCGATCCCGGGCGCCATCGCGTGGCCGCTCGCCTGGCTTACCACGCGCGTGTACCTGCGCCCACGCGGCCACACGGTGGCGTCCATCAGCGCGATGCGCGCGGTTCGCGACATCGCGGCGCCGGTGCTGCTCGCCCACGGCACGGACGACGGCGTCGTCCCCGTGTCCGACGTCGACCGCCTCGCCGACGCCCGCCGCGCCGCACGTCCGACCGCGGTCACCGAGACCGTCGTGGTCCCCGGCGGACGCCACTCGTGGCTGTACGAGTCCCCGGCCTACCGAGCCGCGATCGCCCGGTTTCTCGCGACGAGCCTTGGCGGCCCGCTCGCGCCCGAGGAGGCCGCCGCGATCGCCCAGGCGCTGCCCGCCGTCCGCCTCCCGGACGCCGAGCGCCTCACGACCCTCGACGAGCAGCCGGGGGGCCTCCGCTCACTGTTGCAGCTGGTCCGCGGCCACGTGTCGCGGCCGCCCGGCGACGGAACCGAGTCGGCGGCCATGCCCGCCCAGTCGCCATCGCCCCCCGCCGTCCCGCCCGCCCCCGAAGGAGCCGCCCGATGAACACCTGGGACGCCGTCCGCACCAAGCGCGCCGTGCGTGAGTTCAGCGACCGGCCCATCGCGCCCGGGGAGCTCGACAGGATCGTCCGTGCGGGAACCCGCGCCCACAGCTCCAAGAACCAGCAGCGCTGGGCATTCGTGGTCGTGCAGGACCGCGCGAAGCTGGCGTCGCTGAGCAAGTCGGGGCCGTACGCCGGGCACCTCGCCCACGCCGCGGTGGCCATCGCGCTCATCACGCCGGACCCGCAAGGGCCCGGCCAGCCGCTGAGCGTCGTGTGGGATGTGGGCGGCGCGGCGGCCCAGATGATGCTCGTCGCCTGGGAGCTGGGGATCGGCAGCTGCCCGGCCACGGTGTACGAGCAGGCGCTGGTCAAGGAGCTGCTGGGCCTCCCGGACGGGATGTGGTGCGAGTACATCCTCTCGTTCGGCTACCCGGCGGACCCCGCCAGGCTCACCGCGCCGAACCGCCCCGGCGGCCGCCGCCCGCTCGACGAGGTCGTGTTCAGGGAGCGCTGGGAGGGCCGCTGAGCCCGGGCTCACGCGGGCATCGGGGGCGGCGAGGATCACGAACTCCGGGTCCGGCTCAGCGGCGATCCGGCCTCCCGGCGGCAATCCGGCCCCCCGACCGGCAATCCGGTCCCCCGACCGGCGATCCGGCCTCCCGACCCCTTGGCTTGGAATCTGGCTGCCCATCATTCAGACGGTGCATCACAACCGCTGCTTCGCTGGCGGTTGAGGCCCGATGAAGGGCGACTCGGGGGTGCAACCTGCGGCGAGTGAGCCGATCTGATGCACCACGTGAATGTCATGAAGAAGGACCTCCGCGGTGGCAACGTTGGGTTGTCATCGCAACCAGCACCTTGGAGGCCCGGACATGTTGTACGCCGGATTGGACCTGTCGCGCCAGAGGCTCGATGTGCACCTGCTCGATGAAGCTGGCCGGACCGTCGAGGTGAC
>JANNHX010000523.1:0-2658 GCA_031404615.1 Chloroflexota bacterium | reverse complement strand
GCCCGGATCGATGCGCTGGCCTGAAAGTCACTGCCAGCCTTGGTAAAGTCGAAGGTCGATTGGGTTTCAATCAGCACCGATGAGGATTATGTAAAACCATTAATCCTACTCTTTAAGCATCGAGGCACCGGTGACGAACTGGTCGGCCGACGGCAGCGCCGCGACCTCGGAGCGGGACAGCGAGGCACGCACCAGGACCCGGACCGAGTCGCGGGCGCGGACGCGCACGCTCGACGGGGAGATGGACACGAGGTCGCTGGTCGCGGACAGCGCATACCGCACGCTGCGGTTGCCCGTGTTGGTGAGCGTGATCCACTTGTTCTCGCCGTACGAGCCGTCGGCCTGCTCGTAGCCGAAGTTGAGGCTCGTGGTCCCGTCGCTGGTGGTGGCCAGGACGGTCGTGCTGACGGCGCGGTCCGCCGCCACGACGCCGGCGCCCGCGCGGAGCGGGTCGTAGCCGATGATCTTCGCGGCCGACGCGTCGGCGGTATTGGCGATGGCGGCCTTGACGCGCAGCGGCGACCAGCCCGGGTGGACGTCCTTCACGAGGGCGGCGACGCCGGCGGTGACCGGGGACGCCATGGAGGTGCCCGACAGCGTCGTGCCCTTCCAGCCGGACCCGTTGAGCGAGGAAAGCAGGTTCACGCCCGGGGCCGCGACGTCCGGCTTGAGCCAGCTGTCGCCCCAGCGCGGGCCGGACGAGCTGAAGTCCGCGACCTGCCGGTAGGTGGGATTGGCCTGGTCGCCGGCCGAGGCCAGGGTGACGGTCGCCCCATCGGCGGCGGACAGGGCGGCGATCGCGGTCTTGTCGGTCCCGATCATCGGGATCTCGAACAGCTCAGGGGTGTAGCCCACGAACGTCGGCAGCGCTCCGACGGCGGTGTCGGTTCGGTTCACGACCACGATGCCGACGGCGCCGGCCGCCTGGGCCGCGGCGCCCTTGTCGACGAAGGCGCAGACGCCGCGGCGGACCACGGCGATCTTGCCTGCGGTGGCGGCGTCGTACTCGCCGGGGGTGCAGCCGAGGCTGAGGCCCGTGGACGGGCCCGCGACGACGTGCAGGGTGCCGCTCACCGGCAGGGCCGGGTAGGCGTTCTGGTTGATGCCGGAGACATCGGTCGAGCCCGGCAGGTCGATGGTGGCGAGGGGGAGGGTCGGAAAGGCGTCCAGGGCGGCGACCGAGATGGCCTTGGTGGCCGCGGCCGGGGCACCCGTGATGTACGGGACGGAGCTCTCGTTGCCCGCCGAGGCGACGACGACGACGCCCTGGTCGACCAGGTTGTTGGTCGCAACGGCGTCCGGGTCGGTGTTGGAGCCGAACGGCGCGCCGAGCGACATGTTGACGACGTCGATGCCATCGGCATGCGAGACGTTGTAGGCCGCGACCCACTCGAGCGCGTCCACGACGAGGTTCGTGGAGCCCTCACAGCCGAAGACCTTGAGCGCCACGAGCTTCGCCTCGGGAGCGATGCCCGGGGCCACCGCGAAGGTGTCGCCGGCCGGCATGGAGACGTCGTAGGGGCCGGTGTAGGTGGCGTGGTCGGCCTTGACGCCCTGGCCCGCGGCGGTGCCCGAGACGTGCGTCCCGTGGTCGCCGCAGTCGAGCGGGTCGGCATCCGGCGTCGGGGTGAGCGAGCCGGTCTCGCCGCTGGCGTCGTAGTCGTTGCCGGCGAAGTCGTAGCCGGCGATGACCTTGCCCGTCGGGAAGGATCCGGGCTCGATGACCGACGGGTTGTTCGCGTCGTAGGCCGCCGCCGTGCCCGGGCCGCCGAAGTCGGCGTGGGTGTAGTCGATGCCGCTGTCGATGACCGCGATCGTCACGCCGTTACCGGTCGCGCCGTTCGCCTGCCACGCCGTCGGGGCGCCGACGTACTGCGCGGCCTTGGCGTTGTCGAGCGTGTAGGTCTTGAGCGGCCGGATCGCGACGACGCCCGGGATTGCGGCGAGCGCCGCGAGCGTCGTCCCCCTGGCGCGGACGCGAATGCCGTTGTAGGCGTACTGGTAGCGGCCGGTGACCCTGCCGCCGGCGGCCTTGATCTTCGCGTCGAGGCGCTGCTGTGAGGTCCTGATGGTGCCCGCGCGGGTCTTCTGCTGGGCGCGGGACAGCCCGCTCACCGTGAGCGCGGGGTCGGCCGCGAGCTCCAGGACGACGGTGATCTGCCGGTTGACGTCGGCGAGGTACGGCCGGAACGTCGGGTCGATCTCGGCGAGCTTGACCCGCTCCGTGCGGGTGCCTGGCCCCGCGGCGACGGCGGCCATCGGCGCGAGGGTCGCGACGATCACGGCCGAGCCGGCAAGGGCAGCGAACAGCCTCCGGTTCATGGTCCTCCCCCAGGCAGTGCCTGGTCTCCACGGCGCCGAGGCGCCTCTCCACGGTGGACCGCGAGCAGGCGGTCCGGGACGTGCCGAACCGGGGCCGTTCCCCCGGCGCGCCGACAGCCTACCCGCAAGACCCTTACAGCGACCCTGACATCCGCGGTTTCGCACCGACCGCGACGGCACCGGTGCGGGTTACCGGGCCGCGGCGAGGCCCCCGGCGGATGCCGGGGGCCTTGCGCTGCGTGGAGCCGGCGGCGATGCCGCCGGCGGCGATGCCGCCGGCGGGGGGGGGTAGGGGTTGACGCGGACGATCGTCGGGGTCGGCAGCCCGGCGACTCC
>JANNHX010000522.1:0-1781 GCA_031404615.1 Chloroflexota bacterium | reverse complement strand
CGGCGCATCGGCATGATTTTTCAGGACCCGACGACCAACCTGAACCCGGTGTTTCGCATCAGTGAGCAGATGATCGACGTCGCGCTGCATGTGGCGACCCATGACCCCGGTCTGCTGGGTGTGAGTGGCAACGCGAGTCGCGGGGACAAACGTGCGGCGGCGCGCAAGGTAGCAATCCAGATGCTCGACAAGGTCGGTATTCCCCAGGCGGCGCAACGGGTTGACATGTATCCGCACGAATTTTCGGGGGGTATGCGCCAGCGCGTGCTGATTGCGATGGCACTGATCGGCAAGCCTGACCTGTTGATCGCAGACGAACCCACCACTGCACTCGACGTGTCGGTGCAGGCGCAAGTGCTGCGCCTGATTCATGGTCTGGTGCGGGAATTCAACCTGGGCGTGGTCTTGATTACGCACAATCTGGGCGTTGTTGCTCAGGTGTGCACACACGTGGCTGTGATGTACGCCGGCAACATTGTTGAGTCCGGCCCGGTGCGCGGGATCTTCAAGCGCCCAAGCCACCCGTATACCCGGGCACTGCTGAGGGCGATACCTTCAGCACACATGAAGCGCGGTGATCTGGTCGGTCTGGCCGGCACGGTACCCAACCTGATTGCTCCGCCCAGTGGATGTCGCTTCGCGCCGCGCTGCGAATTCGCCCAGCCGGCCTGTACGGCACGCTTGCCAATACCGATCGAGGTGGCGCCCGGCCATCAGGTTCATTGCATCATGGCATTTCGCGCCGCGGAGATGGTTTGATGCTGTTGACGCTCGATCGAGTCAGCAAGGAATTCAGGCAGTCGGTGGGATGGGGTCGTCCGCCCACCGTGTTTAGCGCGCTCAAGAACGTCAGTTTCTCGATTCAGGAAGGCCAGAGTTTTGGCTTGGTGGGCGAGTCCGGGTCGGGGAAAACCACGTTGACGCGCTGCATCCTGCGACTGGAAGACGTTACCGCCGGGAGCATCCATTTCAACGGCGCCGACCTGACCGCGATGGCGGCGGCTGAAATGCGCGCGTTGCGGCCTCAGATCCAGATCGTCTTTCAGGACCCCTACGCATCACTGAACCCGCGCATGACCGTGCGCGACATCGTCGCCGAACCGATGGTGGTGCACCGCGACGTGCTTAAGCTGTCGGGCGCCGGGCAAACCGACCGGGTGATGGAGTTGCTCGAGCTGGTCGGACTGGGGGCGCAGCATCTGTACCGTTTTCCGCACGAGTTCTCGGGGGGCCAGCGCCAGCGTATCGGGATCGCCCGGGCCTTGGCGTTGAATCCCCGGTTATTGATACTCGACGAACCAACCTCGGCGCTCGACGTGTCGGTCCAGGCGCAGGTGCTGAACCTGCTCGATCAGCTGCAGCGGCGTCTGAAGCTCACCTACCTGTTCATTTCCCACGATCTGGGCGTCATCCGGTACATCTGCGACCGCATCGCGCTGATCTATCAGGGCGAGATCGTCGAACAGGGTGTTACCGCGCAGGTGCTTGACAATCCCCGCAGCGACTACGCCAAAGCGCTGATCGCGGCGGTGCCCGAACCCGACCCTGATCGCTCGATGTTCAGCCTCACTTGATGAAAGATTGGTCCCTATGGCGCTAAAACAGGCATTGGAGATTTTTGAGCTGTTGTCAAGCTCGCGTGTCACTGCGGCGCAGGTGGCCGAGTTGCTGCGTTCTCGCGGCGCGATCGATCTCAACATAGAGCGGGTGCACGGCGCCCAGGGCTCGACCGAGTTTATATCGGGCGCCATTGTCGGCGCGCTCGGCGGACCGGTGCTGGG
>JANNHX010000521.1:0-5844 GCA_031404615.1 Chloroflexota bacterium | reverse complement strand
ACCGGGTTCCCGCGCATCAACCCCATCACCCAGTTCGATGGCGGCCCGTTCCAGGGCGCCAACTGCACCCTGGCCTCGGGGTCGATGCTCGCGCGGCTCGCGTTCGGCGTCGTCACCAATGGCTCCGTGCTGCGGACCCTGCAGGACGACCAGGACGGCGGCACGGGCCTCAACGACCTCAGCAAGGCGCTGTGGCGCGGCTATGGCGTGTCCGCCCCCACCGGCCTGCTCAAGCCCAACCAGCTCAAGGACCTGCTCGCGGGCGTGGACACCCCCGCGGGCGTGGACACCCCCGCGGTCCCCGGCCCCGTCGTCGCCTTCAACCAGGAGCCCGACCCGAGCGCCGCCCCGGTCGCGATGGCCACCCTCGCCCCGATCGATCTCGACGCGGCCGCCGCCGCGCTGCTCGGCGGCGCGCCCGGCGGCCAGGGCACGGAGCCCGCGGTCTTCAAGGACCCGACCGGGTTCCCGCGCATCAACCCCATCACCCAGTTCGATGGCGGCCCGTTCCAGGGCGCCAACTGCACCCTGGCCTCGGGGTCGATGCTCGCGCGGCTCGCGTTCGGCGTCGTCACCAACGGCTCCGTGCTGCGGACGCTCCAGGACGACCAGGACGGTGGCACCGGCCTCAACGACCTGCGTCAGGCGCTCTGGCGCGGCTATGGCGTTTCGGCGCCGACCGGCCTGCTCAGGCCGCAGCAGCTCAAGGACCTCCTCGCGTCGGGCTACGGCGCCGTGATCCAGGGCCTCTACGGAGAGATCCCCACGGGCCTGCGGCTCCAGCGCAGCTTTACCGGCGGCCACGCCATCTACCTCGACGGCTATTACCCGGGCAACGCGAAGCGCGGGATCCCGGAGGCCTACTACGTCATCGACCCGCTCGGCCGGCCGAAGGCGGGCTACAAGGGCGAGTGGTGGCCGGCGTCCATCGTCGACACGTTCGCCCTCGCGTTTGGCGGCGGGCGCATCCCCGCGATGTGGGCATTCCCGCCCGGCGGCGTGCCGCCCGAGGTCGTCGGCCCGGACGTCGTCCCGATCCCCGATGATCCGCCCGGTCCGCCCGACACCCCGAACGCCTCCGCCACCCCTGGGCCCACCGCCTCGGCCGATGCCACCGCGTCGCCCGATGCCTCCGCGACGCCGACCGCCAGCCCGGCCGGCCCCGTCGGCCCCGTCGGGCCGGTCTTCGAGCCCGGCGACCTCACGGTCGAGCTGCCGCTCGTGCCCAGGGCGCCCGTGGGCGACACCGGGTTGGGCGGGCTGATCGTGGTGCCCATCTTTGACTTCTGTCTCGTGAACCCGGGGCTGGCGGGGTGCCCGACGGGCCTCGAGGCCGTGTTCCCGGCCGGCGCCCCACCTCTCCTCCAGCTCCCGAGGGGGCCCAACGTGGAGGTCGTGTTCGTCGACTCCGACCGGGCGAACCATGTGATCGTCGGCTTCACGGTCGACCCACCGGCGACGGCCGACGTCAAGTTCTGGGTCCAGGGCGTGAGCCCGGGATCCGTGGGCCACGCGAGCGCCATGAGCTCGATCGACCTGTTCGGCAGCACGATCATCCTGGCCCGCCTCGACGTGAACGCCTCGACGACGTACGCGTTCCAGGCCGTCGGGGGGAGCGGGCTGTTCGCGGGCACGAGCGAGGTCGGGACGTTTACGACCGGCAGTGGCGTGGAGGCGTTCGATGTCGCGCTCGCCCAGGAGGCGACGCCGGTGTTCCAGGCCGGATCCGGGCTCTCGCCGTACAGCCACCTCGCCGAGAAGGCGTTCCTGCGGCCGATGATCCAGCTCCAGGCGCTTGGCGGGTCCGCGTGCGACGAGTCGGCGGACTACGGCGGGACCGCGTACTGCCTCGACCAGGTGGATCTCGGCCCGCTCTCGAACACGTGCACTGTGGCCAAGGTCAGCTACGTGCTCGCGGGCATCGACGCGGAGAGCGTCGCGGTCCGCGCGTTCCCGGACGAGGCCGGCATGACGCCGGACGGCGACCTGACGCTGGATGGCGTGCTCGAGGCGAGCGGTCCGGCCGGGACCGGCGCGGTCTCCGTGGGCTGCCTCGGGTCCGGGATGACGTACCACGTGCTGATCGATGCGATCGGCGATGACCGGGGTCCGCTCGCGTCCGAGACGGTGACCGTCCCGTAGGCCCGGATCCACCGGTCGAGCGCCCAACCCGGCGGTTGCGGGACCGCGCGCTAGGATTGCGGACGTGACCGAGCCAGCGCAACCTGCCCAGACCGCCGCACCGAGGCGGCCGCACCGGGTCGTCGTGGTCGGCGGCGGGTTCGGGGGCCTGTACGCCGCCCGCGAGCTGCGCAGGGCCCACGACGAGGTCGCCGTCACGCTCGTCGACCGGCGCAACCACCACGTGTTCCAGCCGTTGCTGTACCAGGTCGCGACCGGGGCCCTGTCGCCCGGCGAGATCGCGCAGCCCCTTCGGTCGGTCTTTCGCAAGCAGCTGAACACGACGGTCCTGCTGGGCGAGGCGACCGGCATCGACCCCGCTGCGCGCGAGGTCCAGTTCAAGGACGGCCTCAGCCTCCCGTACGACACGCTGGTCGTGGCGACCGGGGCGCGGCACAGCTACTTCGGGCACGACGAGTGGGCGCCGTTCGCGCCGGGGCTCAAGACCATCGACGACGCGACCGAGATGCGGCGGCGGATCCTGATCGCCTTCGAGGCCGCCGAACGGGAGGCCGACCCGGAGAGCCGGCGCGAGTGGATGACGTTTGTGCTCGTGGGCGGCGGTCCCACCGGCGTGGAGCTCGCCGGCGCGCTGGGCGAGATCGCCAACGACACGCTGCGGTCCGACTTCCGGTCGATCCGGCCGCAGGACGCGCGGATCGAGCTCATCGAGGCGCTGGACCGGATCCTGCCGATGTACCCGCCGGACCGCTCGGCGTCGGCGAAGCAGCAGCTCCAGCGGCTCGGGGTCACCGTGCGGACGAAGACACGGGTCGTGGACATCGGCGACGCCTACGTGCGGGTCGAGGACGAGAACGGCTCCGAGCAGATTGGGACGCGGACCGTGCTGTGGGCCGCGGGCGTGCTGGCGGCGTCATTCGGGCGTGCCGTGGCCGACGCCGTGGGCGCCGAGACGGACCGGTCTGGGCGGATCCGTGTCGGGTCGGACCTCTCGATCCCCGGGCACCCGGAGATCCTCGTGGTCGGCGACGCGGCGGTGCAGCCGTGGAAGAAGGATCGGCCCGTGCCGGGCGTGGCGCAGGGCGGGATCCAGGGCGGCAAGCACGCCGGGAAGGTGATCCTGGGGCGCCTTCGGGGCGAGCCCGTCAAGCGGTTCCGCTACCAGGATCGCGGCGACGTGGCCGTCATCGGGCGACTGCGGGGCGTCACCAACATCGGCTGGCTGGGGCCGTTCGGGCGCCAGGGCGGGTTCATCGCCTGGGCGATGTGGCTGGGGATCCACATCGTCTACCTCATCGGGTTCGCGAACCGGATCGTGGTGTCGGTGCGCTGGGCCTGGTCATTCCTGACCCGGGGCCGCAGCACGCGGCTGATCACCGGGGCGCCGCAGGTGCTCCCGATCGAGCGGCCGGACCCGCCGGCGTAGCGTCCGGTGCCGGATCCCGGGCGCCGAGCCGGTCTCGCGGCCGGTCGGGCTCGCGGCCGGTCGGGCTCCGTGCTGGTCTCGCGGCCGGGCTCGGCCGGTCGGTCTCGGCCGGTCTCGGCCGGCGAGTCTCCTGTGGATGAGACCCGGGGGTTGCAAGCGTGGCTCGAGGCAGTTCCGGGCCCTTCGGGGCTCGAGCCGTGCGGCAGGGGTCCCGATTCGATCCACACGGGGATCAGCGGCGGGCATTCCAACCGGCTGCCGGGCTCGGCCGCTCAAGCCCGGCCGCTCAGCCCGAGCCTCAGCCCTCGAACATGATCATCTGGCGCGCCGCGCCACCCGTTCGCAGCCGGTCGAACGCATCCTCGAGGTCGGCCAGCGGCAGCCGCCGGTCGATCAGCCGGTCGATTGGCAGCCGGCCCGCGAGATACGCCTCCGCGTAGCGGGGGAAGTCGATCGCCGCCACCGCGGACCCGTAGTTGGAGCCCAGGAACCGCCGCCCGCCGTCGACGAACGGGAAGGGCTCGAACGCCGCCACCTCGCCCATCTTCGGCAGGCCCGAGAGCACGGCCGTCCCGCCGGGCGGCAGGGCCGAGATCGACTGCGCGACCGTCTGCGGCAACCCGATGGCCTCGAACACGAAGTCCGGCCCGCCGTTGCCCGCCGCGGCCTTGATCCCCTCGACCGCCGCGGCCGGGTCCGCCGGATCGCTCAGGATCCAGTGCGTGGCGCCGAGCTCGCCGGCGAGGTCGATCTTCGGGCGGCTGATGTCCACGGCGACGATCCGGCTCGCGCCCGCGAGCACCGCGCCCATGACGCACGAGAGCCCCACGCCGCCGAGCCCGATCACCGCGACCGTCGACCCGTACGGGACCTGCGCGGTCTTGAGCACCGCGCCGACGCCCGTCGACACGCCGCAGCCGATGAGCGCCGCGACCTCGGGCGGCACGCCGTCCGGCATCGGGACGACGGCGCTTGCCGGGACGACCTGCCAGGTGCTCATGGTCCCGATGGACAGGTAGGCGAGCACGGGCGAGCCGTCCGCCCGCGAGAGGCGCGTGGTCCCGTCGGCCTGTGCGTGGCGCAGGGACGCCGAGCCCGAGCACAGCCACTGGCGCCCGAGCTGGCAGTTCCGGCAGCGCAGGCACGGCGCATACCAGGAGAGCGCGGCGGCTCGCCCGACGACCGAAGGATCGAGCCCGGCGCCCACGGCCTCGATGACCCCGGCGCCCTCGTGGCCCATGGCGATCGGACCGGGGCGCTGCCAGTCGCCGTCACGGACGTGCAGGTCGGAGTGGCAGACGCCGGCGCTGGTCATCCGGATCAGCACCTCGCCCGGGTGCGGGTCGTCGAGCCGCAGCGTCTCGATGGCCGTCCGTTCGCCGGCCGCGTTGATCACCGCCGCTTCGATCTCGCGCACCGCGCCACCTCCACTCACCGCGCCGGGCCGGCGCGCTGGCTCCGCGCCGGGCCGGCGCGCGGGCTCCGCGCCGGGCCGGCGCGCTGGTGCCATGGTGCCGCGCCTAGCCGGTGTTCTGCAGCCCCGCCGCGATGCCGTTGATCGTCGCGCCGACGACGGCGCGCAGCGGCGTGGTCGCCTCGGGCCCTTCGCCGGCGGCCTCGGCGGCCCGAAGGCGGCCCAGCAGCTCCACCTGGACGGCGGAGAGGGCGTCGATGTACGGCGCGCGCAGCTCCGTGGAGCGGAGGAGGGTGACGTGCCCGTCCAGGAGGTGGTCCTGGCCGGTGACCAGGAGCAGGAGCCGGACCGAGCGCGCGTACTCGGCCTCGATCAGCGCGCGGATCGCGACAGACTCGGCCCCGTCCGCGAGGTCGGCGTACCGCCGGAACGTGGCGAGGTCCACCTTGGCGAGGCTCATCTCCGCGTTGTCGAGCACGGAGGCGAAGAACGGCCAGCGCCGGTACAACGCTGCGAGATGCTCCAGCACGTCGCGGCCGCCGCGGTCCGTGATCGCCTCGAGCGCCGTGCCCAGGCCGTACCAGCCCGGGAGGTTGGCGCGCGACTGGGACCAGGCGAAGACCCACGGGATCGCGCGCAGCGACCCGATGTCCGGCGCCTCGGCCGAGGTCCCGCGACCACCTTTCGAGCGCGACGAGGGTCGCGAGCCCAGCCCGAGGCCGGCGATGAGCCCGATGGGCGTGGCGGCCCCGAAGAACGCCGCGAACCCCCGGTGCTCCACGAGCGATCGATACGCGCGGGCGGAGATGGCGGTCAGCTCCGCCATGGTCGAGGTGCCGGTCGCAGCCGCCTCGGCGACCTC